>NZ_VMHH01000004.1:0-175374 GCF_007559235.1 Corynebacterium gottingense
CCCCGAGGGTGTGTCGGTGGTTGATGGCGGCGGGGAAACGCCCGGTCCCATTCCGAACCCGGAAGCTAAGCCCGCCCGCGCTGATGGTACTGCACTCGGGAGGGTGTGGGAGAGTAGGTTACCGCCGGCCCTAAACTATAAATAATTTCATATGGACTGTGGCCCCTGCGTTACCGGATTCGTCTGGTTGCACAGGGGCCACAGTCATGCGCCGGGGGTCTGCTGGCCCCCGGCTGTTGATCTAGACGTACCCCGCGCTATTTTGGCGCCCGCGGCGACACAGGACCGAGGGGGTTTTACCGTTGGCGGTCGTCTCGATGGGGCGAGCTCCATCTCTACCGACCGGGCACATGCGACCAGGGCTTTTATCGGCGAGCCTGGCGTAGATGGCGCTAGCGCTATCTACCGCCGGAGACACAACGCGACTAGGGGTATACCGGTGCCGGTCGTCTCCATGGCGCTAGCTCCATCTGCGGCTGCCAGACACATGCGACCAGGGGTTTTATCGGCGCAACCGGGCAAATGGAGCTAGCTCCAAAGAGCGCAGCCCGCGCCGAAGCCACACAACCACCGCACCCACTTACCTGGCTGCGTCCCGCAATACTCTGCCGCCGAAGAGTGGACAGGGGCCTGGAAGGCGTGACGCTACCCTGCCTGTGCAGAGTGGCAGCCGGCGGGGACGTCCGATCGATCCACTGGTGCTAATGCGCGGTGTCAAAGGAAGCGGGCGCACGCCGGCGCAGCACGCTGTCGACTCTGCCGGCGCAGAGTGACAGGAGCTGGGGGACTGTGGATCATGACAAGTCACTCTGCCAACGCAGAGTAGAGGTAGTTATTTGCCGACTGTCTTGAGCATGAATAGCGGGGGCTGGGCCGACCCACGAGGCGTGCGTACTTGGCGCTAGCTCCATCTATACGGTCCGGCCAACCGCAACCAGGTGATTTATCGGTGCATACGCGCAGTTCGAGCTAGCTCCATTTGCATCGACCGGTCACGTGCGATCAGGAGATTTCCCGATGAGCCGATCGTACATGGCGCTAGCTCCATCTGCGGCTACCAGACACATGCGACCAGGGGTTTTACCGGCGCAACCGGGCAAATGGAGCTAGCCTCAAAGAGAACAGCCCGCGCCGAAGCCACACAACCACCGCACAACTGACGCTTCCCTGCCGCGAAGCCAACGTAAGCACCCACACGAAGCGACCGCAAGCACCTACCCGAATGCGAGAGCGCCCCAGCGAAGCCCGAAACCGGCGGCGACCAGGCTCAGCACTGCCGTGGCCAAGGTGTAGCGGACCAGCCCGGACCAATTCCGGTCACGGATGAGCTGGCCGAGCTCTTTGGCTAGGGTGGACCAGGTTGACAGTGCGCCGGCGAAGCCCGTGCCCACCGCTAACGGCACCAATCCAGGTTGGGCAGCAACGAAGCCGAGGACTGAGCAGGCGATCATGTTCGCTGCCCACGTCCCCATGCGCGGAGCGGGGATATGCGCTAGTGCCCACCGGGAGACGCCGCCGGCGAAGGCTCCGGCGAAGATGGCAACCGTGGTCCAGATCAGCAAAGGCATGCTCAGGGCCTTGCCTGTGTGCGGTAGGGGTGGGGGGACGTGGCGTCGGCAAGCAACCAAGCTCCGACGCAGACGATGAAACTCATCGCGATGATGCCGAGTGCCCAGATCGCGCTGGACGTGGCTGCGGCGACCGTCATCGCGGAAAAGGTGGTGAAGCCGCCGAGGGCACCGGTGCCAAAGAAGGGGCCGGGCTTGAAGTAGCCCATGGCGAAGGCTCCGGCGGCATTGATGCCCAAGGTGACAATGATCGCGGAGCCTGGGATGGCGGCGACAATGGCGGCGCGCAAAAGCGCCCCCAGTGCGGTGCCGAGGCCGACGAGGAGCGCTTCTTTGAGTGGACCCTGCATGCCGTCAGCGTAGCAGGCGGCTAGTGCCAGTCCATGCGTTGCTGCTGGACGAAGCGGGCGACGTCGTCAGGCGACTTCTTGAGCCTGGGGTCGAACCTGAGGTATTCGCGGGTCTCGCGAGCGACGAGCCCAGAGAGGATGAGTAGGCCGATGAGGTTCGGGATGGCCATGAGCCCGTTGGCGAGGTCGGAGAAGGTCCACGCGAGTTCGAGCTCGGAGGTCGCGCCGACGAACGAGAGCGCGGTGAAGAACATACGGTAGGGCACGCTGATCCACTGGCCAAACAGCGCCACGATGGAGCGCTCGCCGTAGTAAGACCAGCCCAAGATGGTGGAGAACGCGAAGAAGATGAGGGAGATCGAGACGATCGTCCCTCCCCAGTGGCCGGGCAGCCCCTCGGCGAAGCCGGCGGCGGTCATCACTGCTGCCTCGTCGCGCCCCATCTGCCAAGTGCCGGAGGTGACAATGACCAGGCCGGTGATGGTGACAACGATGATGGTGTCAATGAACGTCTGAGTCATGGACACGAGGCCCTGACGCACGGGGTGTTCCGTCTTCGCGGCGGCGGCGGCGATGGCGGCGGAGCCCATGCCCGACTCGTTGGAAAAGATGCCGCGAGCCACGCCGAACTGGATGGCCAGCATGATCCCGGAGCCGACGAAACCGCCAGCGGCAGCGGAGCCGGAGAATGCGCCGGTGAAGATCGCACTTAGCGCCGCCGGGATCTGGTCGGCCATGGTGATGAGCACGGCGATACCGCCAACCACGTAAATGACGATCATCAGCGGCACGAACGCAGCCGTGATCTTGCCAATGCCCTCAATGCCGCCGAGGACGGCGGCGCCCACGCAGAGGAAGATCAGGATGCCGGAGACGACCGGGTCGACGCCGAACGCGTCCTCCATGCCGGCGGCAATCGAGTTGCCCTGGGCCAGGTTGCCGATGCCAAAGGACGCGAAAATGGTAAACAGCATGAATGCCGCGGCGAGCACTTTGCCAAGGCCACCGGGAATCCCGCGGCGCAGGTAGGTCTGGGGCCCGCCCTGTTGCTTGCCGTGCTTGTCGGTGGTGCGGAAGCGAACGCCCAGGTAGGCCTCGCTGTACTTGGTGGCCATGCCGACGAGTCCGGTCACCCAGATCCAGAACAGCGACCCCGGACCGCCGATGGACAGGGCGGTGGCGACGCCAACGATGTTGCCCGTGCCCACGGTCGCGGCGAGCGCCGTGGTGAGTGCTTGGTAGTTGGAGATGTCGCCGGCGCCCTCGCTGCTCGTGTCAATAAACGCGTGGCGCGTGGCGCGCCCAAGCGTGCGGAACTGGATGCCGCCGAGCCGGATGGTGAGGTACAGGCCGGTGCCGAGCAGCAGTGGCATGAGGACGAAGGGTCCCCAGACGACGGTGGACACCGCGCTGAGGACGTCATTCAACGATGAGGTCATAACTCCACGTTTCGGGCAGGAATTGGGGATAGGCTCACGCCGCCGTCGCGCTGCCGTGCGCAATGCGAACGGAACTTTGGACGTCAGAATAACCTGTCGAGTGATAAAAATACGAATCCTGGCAGAAATTGGTTGGAGCATGGAAGATGGGGGTGAGCAGGGGGCGTCGAGAAGCGGCGCGCCTGACGGAGACACAAGGAGCACGCACATGGCACACGAACGCGCTGGTCAACTCGCCCAGCCCGGAGACCTGATCGACATCGCCGCGCTGGTCACGGCTTATTACACGCGCGACATCGACGCGGAGGACCCTGACCAGCAGGTCAGCTTCGGCACCTCTGGGCACCGCGGGTCCGCGCTGGACAACGCGTTCAACGAGCCGCACATCCTGGCCACCACGCAGGCCATCGTGGATTACCGCCGCGCTCACTCCATCGGCGGTCCCGTTTACATCGGCCGCGATACCCACGCGCTCTCTGAGCCGGCGATGGTTACCGCGCTCGAGGTCCTCATTGCCAACGAGGTGCCAGTGCTTGTCGACGCCGCGGGGCGCTACACTCCCACCCCCGCAGTCTCGCACGCGATTCTGGCGCACAATGCCAAGCTCACTGGCGGCGTGACCGGCACGGACCCGCAGCGCGCGGATGGCATCGTGATTACCCCCTCGCACAACCCGCCGCGCGACGGCGGCTTCAAGTACAACCCGCCCAGCGGCGGCCCTGCTGGTGCGGACGCCACGGACTGGATCGCCGAGCGTGCCAACCAGTACCTCGCCCGCGACCTGGAGGGTGTGCGCCGAGTCAACGTCACCGGCGTCCTGGATGACCGCGCCGAACGCTTCGACTTCCTGGGCAACTACGTCGACGATCTGCCGAACGTGGTGGACATCGACGCAATCCGTGGCTCCGGACTGAGCATCGGCGCGGACCCGATGGGCGGCGCGTCGGTGGACTATTGGGGCGCGATCGCCGAGCGCCACGGGCTCAACATGCAGGTAGTCAATCCGAACGTCGACGCCACCTGGCGGTTCATGACGCTGGATACTGACGGCAAGATCCGCATGGACTGCTCCAGCCCGAACTCCATGGCGTCGCTGGTGCACAACCGCGATAAGTACGGCATCGCTACTGGCAACGACGCGGACGCGGACCGCCACGGCATTGTCACCCCGGACGCCGGGCTGATGAACCCGAACCACTACCTGGCCGTGGCCATCGAGTACCTGTTCAGCCACCGCGACGGCTGGGCCGATGGCACCGCCGTGGGCAAGACGCTCGTGTCTTCATCCATGATCGACCGCGTTGTGGAGTCGCTTGGCCGCACGCTCGTCGAGGTCCCCGTCGGCTTCAAGTGGTTCGTGCCCGGGCTTATCGACGGGCAGATCGGCTTCGGCGGCGAGGAATCCGCCGGCGCCTCCTTCCTGCGCAAAGACGGCACCGTCTGGTCCACCGACAAGGACGGTCTGATCATGGATCTGCTCGCGGCAGAGATTACGGCCGTGACCGGCAAGACCCCGTCGCAGCGCTACGCAGAGCTGGCCGAGCAATTCGGCGCGCCGGCCTACGCGCGTATCGACGCCCCCGCGAACCGCGAGCAGAAAGCCACCCTCAAAGCGCTCTCGCCGGAGCAGGTCAGCGCGACCGAGCTCGCCGGCGAGCCGATCAGCGCGAAGCTCACCGAGGCACCGGGCAACGGCGCAGCCATCGGCGGGCTCAAAGTGACCACGGAGAACGCGTGGTTCGCTGCCCGCCCGTCCGGCACCGAGGACAAGTACAAGATCTACGCGGAGTCCTTCAAGGGCGAAGACCACCTCAAGCAGGTGCAGGAGGCGGCGAAGGCTGTCGTCGCCGACGTACTGGGGGAGTAGCTACTCCGCCGGGCGCGCGAGCTGGGCAACCAGGAACGCCGAGTCCTGGGTGAGCGGCTGGAGGTCCCAGCTCTCGTAGCAGTACTGGACCGCGAAGCCGGCTTCCTTGGCGGTGGCGAGGAAGTCGTCGAAGCTCCAGCCGCGGCCCGCGCCGAAGCCGACGAAGAGGCGGCCACCGGGGCGCAGGGTGCGGAAGATGTTTTCCAGCGCCGGCGCTCGGCCGGCGGGGGCGAGGAAGCCCATCACGTTGCCGGCGCACACGGCGACGTCGATGTCGTGGGCGGGGATCTCGTCCTCGGATAGGTCGCCGACCAGCCAGGTTGCGTCGGGGAAGTCCTCCTTCGCGTGGCCGATGAGGATCGGGTCGAGGTCGGTGCCAATCACCTCATGTCCGCGCTGGGCGAGGTAGCCGCCGACGCGGCCGGTGCCGCAGCCTGCGTCGAGGATGCGTGCGTGGCGGGGCACGGTGGCGTCGATAAGCCTGGCCTCGCCGTCGATGTCTTTGCCTTGGGCGACGAATGCTTTCCATCGCTGTGCATAATTTTCGGAGTGGGCGGGATTCGCGGTGGTGATGTCTTTCCAGGTAGGCATGGTACCGAGTATATGCGAGTCACAGATCACACCATTAATCGGAGTGGAGGCTTCCCGGGGTATGCAGCGCTGCGCTAGGCTGCTGGTTGTGACGACAACAGATGTAACGGACGCGCCCGCTGAGCAGGTGGAGGCGAAGCGCAGCACGCGCGCGCTCGTGCTCGACGTGCTCTCGGCGGCGGCTCGCTTTTTCATGGCCTACGTGTGGATTAAGGCCGCGATCCCGAAAATCGGCGCTGTACTGGACGTGACGCAAACCATCGCCGCGTACGAGATTTTTACGCGCGACTGGTCCTACCTACTCGCGCACATCATCGGCCCCCTCGAACTTGCGGGCGGACTCCTCCTGCTCCTGGGGATCAAGCTGCGGCCCGCGGGCTGGATCTCCATCGGCGTGCTGAGCCTGTTTATTATCGGCATGCTCTCCGCGTGGCAGCGCGGCCTGATCATTGACTGCGGCTGCTTCGACCCCAACACTGAGGGCACCGAGGGGACAAACCTCCTGGCCACCGTGGGGCGCGACGTTATCTACATCGCGATCACGCTGTTCATGATCTATCGCCCGTTCAAGAAATTCGCCATCTACCCCTAGGGCCAGGTCGTGCCGTATAATCCGCGGGGTAGAGCGGCGCTTATCGACGCTACCGAAACCCGCGTGGCAGCGCCGACCGGCCACAACCGCTTCTGATATTGAGGAGAACCTACATTGACCACTCGTAAGGTCCAGAACCCGAACGCGAAGGGTGGCGCCGGCTTCATTTGGGCCATCGTCGCCGTCATTGCGATCGCCGCGATTGTGATTGGCATCATCGTCTTCAACGGTAAGAAGGACCGCAAGGACGCGATTGCCGAGGACATGATTGACACGACCGGTATCACCTCCACCTGGGAGGAAGGCTCCGACGTGATCCACCTCGCCGCCGAGGGTGCGGAGGACGCTCCGGAGGCTGACCTGTTCGAAGACTTCTCCTGCTCCCACTGTGCCGAGCTGGAGGAAGCGACGGGCGACCAGGCGCTCGAGGCGCTGAAGGCTGGCGAGATCCAGATTGAGCTGCGCCCAATGGTGGCGTTGGACGGCCGTGGCGACGCGTACTCGCCGGATCACTCCACCCGCACCCTGGCGGCGGAGCTGGCACTGTTCGCGCACAACGACACGAACGCCGCGCTCAACCTGCGCTACTACCTGTTTGGGAACCAGCAGGACGTGTACAAGAAGCTCGAGGCTGAAGACCTGGCCAAGCTGGCCGAGGACTACGGCGCATCCGGGGATGCCGTGCAGGAGATTCGCGACGGCAAGTACATGGACACCGCGAAGGAGGTCTCCGACGCGAACATTAAGCTGCAGGAGGACCGCACCAAGGACGCCCCGGCCGACCAGCAGGGCGCTTGGACCCCGCGCGTGATGGTCGACGGCAAGGACATCGAGGGTGACCGCGACGCTTGGGTGGAGACCCTGAAGAACAGCAAGTAGCCCCTGCGCACCCCGCCCGGTCCGGCCGGGTGGAGTTGTCAGAATTCGCGCCCGCAGGCGATTTGGTTCGCCAGCGGGCGCGCGTGTATATTGAGCAAAGTGCTTCGGGCCGGTCACCGCCGGTCCATGCAATCCCAAACTGGGGCTATGGCGCAGTTGGTAGCGCACCACACTGGCAGTGTGGGGGTCACGGGTTCGAATCCCGTTAGCTCCACTCCTACAATTACATATTCACCTACGGGGCTATGGCGCAGTTGGTAGCGCACCACACTGGCAGTGTGGGGGTCACGGGTTCGAATCCCGTTAGCTCCACTTTGGCACGCTGCCCGGCTGACTCAGTGAGTTGGCCGGGCAGCTTTTTCGTTGGTGCGGGGTGGAAGGTACCTGGCTCTGGCCGTGGTTGGCGGCGAGGTGCGGCCTGTTTGACGAGGACCGGATGACGAAGATGCGGAGGTTTCGTCGCACCCTCGTCAAGCTGTTCTCGTCAACCTTGAGGTGCCGATTGTATGAGCGCAGCCCGGCGTAATCCCCACTGCCGGGTTGCCTACTGCGCAGCCTGACGCATGCCCTCGAAGTAGGCGCTGCCGTCGGCCCCGGTGTAGCAAGCGCTCGAGTCCACCGGCCAGAGGCTGCGCGCCTGCTCGCACGTCCACTCGGAGGCGTAGGGGCCCATGGTGGCCCACTCCATGCTCGGCCCGCCCTGCTGCGGCGCGGGCTGGGCAGGAGCCTGCTGAACAGGAGCCTGCTGCGCTGGCGCCTCCTGCTGCGGAGATTCTTGTACCGGCGCGGGTGCCGGCTCTGGTTCGGGCGCCTGCTGCTGGTTGCGCGCTTCCGCTGCGGCTGCCTCGGACGCTGCCGCCGCTGACTGCTCCGCCTCCTCGCGCGCCTGCGCGGAGCGGGACGCCTCTGCGGCTGCTGACTCGGAAGCTGCCGCTGCCGCGCTCGATTCGGACGCCGCTTGCTCCGCGGCTTCCTTGTCGGCCTGCTCCTTTTCCATTCGGTCCATTCGGTCGCGTGCCGCGTCGAGCTCTTCCTGGTCAATAACGCCGTCGCCGTTCGCGTCGTCAGCATCCACCAGCTTGTGGCTCAAGTCGCGCATGTCGGATTCGCAGCCGGCGTCGCCGTCGCACACGGTGGCGTCGATAGGCGGGTTCGTCCCCGCGATCGTGTCGGAAGAGGAATCGCTACACCCCACGAGCGCCGCGGCTGATGCAACGAGGAGAAGAGAAATGCTTGCAAGTTTCTTGTGCATAGCTTGGAGTTTATCGAATGTGCCCCCGGCGAGCAGGCCGTTTGCAGGCTACGGTGGGGCCCATGGACACGCTGCAGTTCCACCAGATCGATTCCCCAATTGGCCGCCTGGGCCTCGTCGTGACACCGAAGGGGTTGGCCAAGGTCCTCTTCGAGTGCGACGACATCGACGCCGAGCGCGACCGTGCCGACCGCCCCGCCGAAGTACCGCTGGCCGCCCAACAGCTCACGGAGTACTTCGCAGGCCACCGCACGAGCTTCACGCTCCCGCTGGACTTCCGGTTTGCGTCGGGGTTTCGCACCGAGGTCCTCCGGGAGCTCGCCCGCGTCCCCTTCGGCGCCACCACCACCTACAAGCAGCTCGCCGGGCAGGTGGGAAACCCCAACGCTGTGCGCGCGGTAGGCGGCGCCTGCGCGAACAACCCGCTGCCCATCGTCGTGCCCTGTCACCGGGTGCTGCGCGCGGACGGCGGTCTCGGCGGTTACCGTGGCGGCACCGACGCGAAACGTTACCTGCTGGACAAGGAGGGCATTGATGTCTGAGGGCTTTACCAAGCACGGCAGTGCCCCGGGGTCCGCCGCCTCCGAGGCGGCGGGGCTTCGCTGGCTGCGCGAGGGATCGCAGGCCGTGGTCGAGGTCCTTTCGCTTCACGACGCCACGAACACCCTCACCATCGAATCCGTCGAGCCCGCACGCCCAACTCGAGACGCCGCGCTCCGCGCCGGCCGCGAGTTGGCTGCGATCCACGCCGCGGGTGCCCCGGCGTTCGGCGCCCCGCCGACCGGGTGGGAGGGGCCGAACTTCATCGGGCGTCTTGAGCAGGATTGTGTGCCGGCGGACCGCTGGGCCGAGTTTTATGTCAACCAACGCGTGCTGCCGTTCGCGCGCTCGGCGCACGCCGTAGGCAACCTGGACGCGCACGGGCTCAGCGAGGTTGAGCGTGCCTGCGACGCGCTCCTGGCCGAGGACGAGGACGCCCCGCTCGCGCGCATCCACGGCGACCTGTGGGCGGGCAACCTCCTGTTTAGCCCGGAGGGTCCGAGGTTCATCGACCCGGCCGCCCACGGCGGGCACCCACTGACGGACATCGCCATGCTGGAGCTCTTCGGTGCTCCGTACTTCGACGCGATCGTGGACGGTTACCTCGGCGCGGGCGGCACGCCTGGGCCAGGCTGGCGCGCCCGCATCCCGGTTCATCAGCTGCACCCGCTCGCGGTCCACGCCACCACCCACGGCCCGAGTTACGCCTCGGCGCTAGTCCGCGCCGCCCTTGACACCCTCGACGCCCTCGGCACAGGGGCCGGAAAGAACAGCTAGCGCCACCATGTTTCGGTCGGCCCCGGAGGCAGGTGGCGCTTGTGCTGGCCGGCGCGCCAGAGGTGTTCCAGGCGCGCCGCGGCGTCGGCGGGCACTTGCTTGCCTTCCAGGTAATCGTCGATAAGTGAATAGCTCACGCCGAGCGCTTCCTCATCGGGCAGCGCCGGGCGATCCTCCTCTAAGTCCGCGGTGGGCACCTTCTCCCACAGGCGCGGGGAGGCGCCGAGGTGCTGGAGCAGCGCGGCGCCCTGGCGCTTGTTCAGGCCGGCGAGCGGGAGGAGGTCGGCTGCGCCGTCGCCGAACTTGGTGAAGAAGCCGGTGATGTTCTCCGCCGCGTGGTCGGTGCCAATGACCAGGAGGCCGCGCTCGCCGGCGATGGCGTACTGCGCCACCATGCGCAGCCGGGCTTTAACGTTGCCCTTGTTGAAGTCGCCGAGGCCGTCCACCCCAATGGCGGAGGCAACCTGCGCGTTGAGCGCGTCGGTGGCGGGCTTGATGTCCACGGTGACGGTCTCGTCGGGGCGGATGAACTGGAGCGCGAGCTGCGCGTCGTCCTCGTCGGCCTGCACGCCGTGCGGGAGGCGGACCGCGACGAACGTGGCCTCGGCGCCCTCGGCGCGACGCCGCTCCACCGCGAGCTGGGCGAGCCTGCCCGCCAGGGTGGAGTCTTGCCCGCCGGAGATGCCCAGTACGAAGCCGTTCGCGCCCGTGGCTGTGAGGTAGTCAACCAGGAAGTCAACGCGGCGCGACACTTCCGCCTCTGAATCGATCAAGGGGCGCACACCCAGGGCTTTTATGATGTCTTGCTGCAGGTTTTCGTCGTGTTGAGACATGACATCCATCGTAGCCGTCAGCCATATTGGGGGACATGGTTCACAACACTCGGGCACCGCGCCCTGTACGCCCTGAACGCTCTGTGCACTCTGCGCGCACCGTCGCCGCCACGGCCGCGCTCGGCGGTCTCCTGTTCGGCTACGACACCGGCGTCATGAGCGGCGCTCTGCTCTTTATCACCCCTGAGTTCGGCATGACTCCGGGGCAGGAGGGGCTGGTGACGTCCATGCTGCTCGTCGGCGCCGCCATTGGCGCCCTCGGCGGCGGCGCGGTTGCAGACGCGCTCGGCCGCCGCCGCACACTCATCGTCGGAGGCGTCCTCTTCGTCCTCGGCTCCGTCTGGTGCGCTCTGGCTGGCGGCGTCGGGGCCCTCGCGGCGGCGCGCACCTTTCTCGGGGTCGCGGTCGGCGGTGTCTCAATCGTCACGCCCATGTATATCGCTGAGATGTCGCCGGCGAAGGTCCGCGGCAAGCTCGTCTCACTGAACACGCTCATGATCGTGGTCGGCCAGCTCCTCGCGTACCTGGTCAACTCGGTGCTCGCGCACACGGGTAGCTGGCAGTGGATGCTCGGCCTCGCCGCCGTCCCGGGCGCCGCGCTGGCGGTCGGCATGTTCCTGCTGCCGGAAACCCCGCTGTGGCAGGCGCGTCGCGGGGCGCGTCGGCAGGCGGAGGAGACTGCGGCGCGCGTCGGCATGGGCTCGGATGAGCTCGAGGAGCTGTTGCTTGACGACGCCCAGACGCGCCAGGCTGCCAGCGCCGGGGAATGGCGCACCCTCCGCCGTACCCCTTGGCTGCGCTCCACAGTCCTGGTCGCCGCGCTGCTCGGTGTGACGCAGCAGGTCACAGGCGTCAACGCGATCGTCTACTTCGCGCCCACCATGATGGAGACCGTCGGTCTCTCCACCGAAAACGCCGTCTACACCTCCATCGTCATTGGCTTGGTGTCCGTGGTCGCGTGCTGGGTTGGCTTGCAGGTGGTGGACCGGATCGGCCGCACGCGCCTGCTGCTCATCGGTCTGGCGGGCAACGTGGTCTTCCTCGTCGCGCTCGCCGTGATGTTCCGTGCCGCGGAGGGGAATGCGGCCCTGGCGTGGGTGGCGCTCGCCTGCATGGCGGGGTTCATCGCCTCGCAACAGGCCGCGGTCTCGCCGACGACGTGGCTGCTCATCTCCGAGCTCGTGCCCCCACAGGTCCGCGGCGTGGGGATGGGCCTGGCCGGGCTCGCGCTATGGGTGATGAATTGGGTGGTCGCCCAGTTCTTCCTCCCGCTTGTCGACGCCACCTCTGCCACCTTCACCTTCTGCCTCTTTGCGGTCTTCGGCGTGGTCGCCTCCGTCTTCGTGGCGCGCCGGGTCCCGGAGACGATGGGGCGCAGTCTTGACGACGTCGCCGCGGAGATGCGCCAGCGTTTTGGTGCTGGGCAGAAGAACGTGTAACCTTAACCGACGTGTCGCGACCCGGCACCGCGCAGCATGCTGGTAGCGTGCTGCGGCTGGGCATGAGGTCGCAGGTCAATGAAACCTCGAGAAGAAAGGAGCGCCCGATGAAGGTCCGCAAGTCGCTTCGGTCGCTGAAGAACAAGCCGGGCGCCCAGGTTGTACGCCGCCGCGGCAAGGTCTACGTGATCAACAAGAAGGAGCCGCGCTTCAAGGCTCGCCAGGGCTAGTTCACCGCCCGCCCAAACACCCCGCCACCAACCGGATTTCCGTCCGGCCGGTGGCGGGGTGTTGGCTTTTGTGAAATTAAATTGCACGGATGTAACCCGTTTGCTGGTGCGGGAGTGGTTATAGCGGACTACATGTGGGTAATTCCTGGGGCCTATCCTGGGAATACCAGCCCTGTAACTACTACATGTAGTATCACTTGCCAGAAATTGCCCCAAGGTATAGTGTTTCTTGGTGTTGCGCTGAGGTAGGAATCAGCGCCGAGGAAACCCCGTCATCTTCCCGTAAACGCGACAGAAAAGAGCTACAGGTTATGTCCATCACCGTGTACACGAAGCCCGCTTGCATGCAGTGCAAGGCAACCACCAAGGCCCTTGATAAGGCTGGTCTGGAGTACTCCCTCGTCGACATCTCGGTGGACGAGGAGGCTCGTGATTACGTCATGGCGCTCGGCTACCTGCAGGCACCCATCGTCGAGGTGGACGGTGAGCACTGGTCCGGCTTCCGCCCGGATCGCATCCGCGGCCTGAAGCCCGCCGCCTAAGCGGCTCCGCGCGAGCCGCACGGCGCGCCCTGGGCGGGGCGCGCACCCCACCACCTGCACAATTCAACACCTGGAGCGAGCATGCTTGTCGTGTACTTTTCCTCGACGACGGAAAATACGAAACGTTTCGTAGAAAAGGTCGGGTTGCCCAGCGCGCGGATCCCGCTGCGCAGGGCGGAGGCACCGCTCGAGGTGGACGAGCCCTTTGTGCTGGTGTGTCCGACGTACGGGGGAGGGGCGTCGATAAGCAATGCTCAATCACGGCCCGTGCCCAAGCAAGTCATCCGCTTCCTCAACAACCCGCGCAACCGGTCGCAGCTGCGCGGTGTGATCGCGGGTGGCAATTCGAACTTCGGCCCAGACTACTGCGTGGCTGGCGACATTATCGCGCGCAAGTGCAACGTCCCCTACCTCTACCGCTTCGAGCTGATGGGGACGTGGGACGACGTGGCGCACGTGCGCGGCTCGCTGATCCACAACGCGGTGGCACTCGGGCTCACGCCGTTGAGCGAAAGGCAACAGGCGGCGCTGCAGCCGCTTCCCGCGGATAATGGGGACCGGCTCGACGCGCTGCGCGCCAAGTACCAGGCGAAATACCTGCGCGATCCGCGCAGCGCCTAGTGCGCGCGCCCTGCGCCCGAGCGCAAGAAACCTCAAACTTGTAACCTAGAGATCCGACAAACGTGAATGAAAGGCTCTGCTGTGTCCACCTACGCTTCTGCTTCGGATAAGCACGGGAAAGTCGTCCCGGAACCGGTGAATACCACCGACCAGTTGGATTATCACGCGCTCAACGCGCTGCTGAACCTCTACGACGAGGACGGCCACATCCAGTTTGATAAGGACCGGGAAGCGGCCAATCAGTTCTTCCTCCAGCACGTGAACCAGAACACCGTGTACTTCCACGACCTGGAAGAGAAGATGAAGTACCTGGTGGACAACAAGTACTACGAGCCGCACGTCGTGGACGCCTACGACTGGGAATTTGTGAAGGAGACGTTCAAGCGCGCCTACGGTTTCAAGTTCCGCTTTAAGTCCTTCCTCGGCGCGTACAAGTACTACACCTCCTACACCCTGAAGACGTTTGACGGCCGCCGCTACCTCGAGCGCTTTGAGGATCGCGTGGCGATGACGGCGCTCTTCCTCGCCGACGGCGATGAGGAGCTCGCGTCCGCGCTCGTGGACGAGATCATGACCGGCCGCTTCCAGCCCGCCACCCCGACCTTCCTCAACGCCGGCAAGGCGCAGCGCGGCGAGCTCGTCTCCTGCTTCCTCCTGCGCATCGAGGACAACATGGAGTCCATCGGTCGCGCCATCAACTCCTCGCTGCAGCTGTCCAAGCGCGGCGGCGGCGTCGCCCTGCTGCTGAGCAACATCCGCGAGTCCGGCGCGCCCATCAAGCACATTGAGAACCAGTCTTCCGGCGTCATCCCCGTGATGAAGCTGCTGGAGGACTCCTTCTCCTACGCCAACCAGCTCGGCGCGCGCCAGGGCGCGGGCGCGGTGTACCTGAATGCGCACCACCCGGACATCATGAAGTTCCTGGACACCAAGCGCGAGAACGCGGACGAGAAGATCCGCATCAAGACCCTCTCGCTCGGCGTGGTCATCCCAGACATCACCTTCGAGCTGGCCAAGCGCAACGACGACATGTACCTGTTCAGCCCGTACGACGTCGAGCGCGTCTACGGCAAGCCCTTCGCCGACATCTCCGTGACCGAGAAGTACGAGGAAATGGTGGAGGACCCGCGCATCCGCAAGTCCAAGATCAACGCCCGCCAGTTCTTCCAGACGCTGGCGGAGATTCAGTTCGAGTCCGGCTACCCGTACATCATGTTCGAGGACACCGCGAACCGCGCGAACCCGGTGAAGACCGGCCGCATCAACATGTCCAACCTGTGCTCCGAGATCCTCCAGGTCAACTCCGCCTCCGAGCTCAATGAGGACCTGACCTACCAGGAGGTCGGCCACGACATTTCCTGCAACCTGGGCTCGCTGAACATCGCGATGACGATGGATTCGGACAACTTTGCCCGCACCATCGAGACCGCCATCCGCGGGCTGACAGCCGTGGCGGACAAGACGGCCATTAACTCCGTGCCGTCCGTGCGCGAGGGCAACGACGCCTCGCACGCCATCGGCCTGGGCCAGATGAACCTGCACGGCTACCTCGGCCGCGAGCACATCCACTACGGCTCCGAGGAGGCACTCGACTTCACCAACGCCTACTTCGCCGCCGTGATGTTTCAGGCCATCCGCGCGTCCCACAAGATCGCGGTGGAAAAGGGCCAGGCGTTCGCTGACTTTGACAAGTCCGAGTACGCCACCGGCGAATTCTTCGACCGCTACGACCCGGCCGACTTCCAGCCCAAGACCGACAAGGTCAAGGCGCTTTTCGACGCTTCCAACATCGCCGCACCGACCGCGGAGGAGTGGGAGCAGCTGAAGCAGGACGTGGCGCGCGACGGCATCTACAACCGCTACCTGCAGGCGGTGCCGCCGACCGGCTCCATCTCCTACATCAACAACTCCACCTCGTCGATCCACCCGATCGCCTCCAAGATTGAGATCCGCAAGGAAGGCAAGATCGGCCGCGTCTACTACCCGGCGCCGCACATGGACAACGAGAACCTGGAGTTCTTCGAGGACGCGTACGAGATTGGCTACAAGGCCATCGTGGACACCTACTCCGTGGCGACCCGCTACGTGGACCAGGGCTTGTCGCTGACCATGTTCTTCAAGGACACGGTCACCACCCGCGACCTGAACCGCGCGCAGATCTACGCATGGACCAAGGGCATCAAGTCCCTGTACTACATCCGCCTGCGCCAAATGGCGCTGGAAGGCACCGAGGTCGAGGGCTGCGTGTCCTGCATGCTGTAGCCGGCAGAGCTGCCGCTGGCACACGACCGGGCCCCGACACGTAAAGAGGGCCTGCGCGCCGACTTCGGCGGGCAGGCCCCTTTTTGTACCTCTCTATTAGATCGCCAGGAAGGTTTTGATCCCGGTGAGCAGGTCGCGGGAGGCAGCTTCGGAGGCGGAGGCGTCGCCGTCGTTAATTGCCTTTGCCAGGTCGACGTGGATGCGCATCGCGGGCACTGAGGGATCGTCCGGCATGATGCCGTAGCGCGTGCGGCCTTCGAGCACGTGCATGATGGGTTCCGCGAGGGTGGAAAACATCTCGTTGCCCGACGCGTGCAGGATCAGCGTGTGGAACTCCTTGTCCGCGTCGAGGAACTCCTGCGTGTTGCCGGCGCCCGCCTCGGAAAGTTTGACCAGCAGCTCCGCGAGCTCGAGCAGGCGCGCCGACTGCGCGGGCGTTGCGTGGCTGGCGGCCAGCAGCGCGGCGACCGGCTCGACGGCGGTGCGCAACTCGTTGAGCGACGTAATCTGCGCGGGGCGCTGCTCGGCGCACGAGAGCCGCCACTTGATCACGGACTGATCAAACACCGCCCAGTGCTCGGGCGGCAGTACCTTAATGCCTACGCGGCGCGACGAGGAGACGAGCCCCATCTGCTCGAGCGCGCGCATGACCTCGCGGGCGACGGTGCGAGAGATGCCAAACCTGGAGGATAAGTCCTGCAATGTAAAGGTGTATCCGGGTTCGAGGGCGCCGGAAATGATTTGCTCGCCGAGGGTGTCAAGGATCGACGTGAGCAGGGGTTCCGCCGAAGGTTCCTGGGGTGCGGCCATGGAATTCAACCTCATATGGTGGGAAAACGAGAAATAGAACTACCATTATCCTAGTCCTCAACGGGGGTAAACAAAATCGCGTGACGCGCGGTGCGGGGGAAGAAGACATTCGGTTAGGATGTGAGCCATGAGCGAGGAATATCAGGCATACCTGGATAGCCACCCGAACCCGATTAAGGCGATCAACTGGAATGAGATTCCGGATGATAAGGACCAGGAGGTGTGGGACCGCCTCACCGGTAATTTCTGGCTGCCGGAAAAGATTCCGGTGTCCAACGACATCCCGAGCTGGAACACGCTCAATGACGCGGAGCAGCTCGCCACTATGCGCGTGTTTGCGAACCTGACCCTGCTGGACACCATCCAGGGCACGGTCGGCGCGGTGTCGCTGATCCCGGATTCGCGCACGCTGCACGAGGAGGCCGTGTATACCAACATCGCCTTCATGGAGTCCGTGCACGCGAAGTCGTACAGCAATATCTATATGACGCTGGCGTCCACGCCGCAGATTAACGACGCATTCCGTTGGACCGAGGAAAACGCCCAGGTGCAGCGCAAGGCGAAGATCGTCAAGTCCTACTACCGCGGCGACGACCCGCTGAAGAAGAAGATCGCCTCCGTGATGCTGGAGTCCTTCCTCTTCTACTCCGGGTTCTACCTGCCGCTGAACTGGTCGGTGCACTCCAAGCTGACCAACACCGCCGACATCATCCGCCTCATCATCCGTGACGAGGCCGTGCACGGCTACTACATCGGCTACAAGTACCAGGTAGCGCTGCGCGAGGAGTCCCCGGAGCGCCAGGAGGAGCTGAAGGAGTACACCTTTGATCTGCTCTACGACCTCTACGAGAACGAGCAGCAGTACACCGAGGACATCTACGACCCGCTCGGCTGGACCGAGGACGTCAAGCGCTTCCTGCGCTACAACGCCAACAAGGCGCTGAACAACCTCGGCTACGAGGGGCTCTTCCCGGCGGATGAGACCAAGGTGTCGCCGGCGATCCTCGCGTCGCTGTCGCCGAACGCGGATGAGAACCACGACTTCTTCTCCGGCTCCGGCTCGTCCTACGTCATCGGCAAGGCGGAAGATACCGCCGATGAGGATTGGGACTTTTAGGGGCTTGCTTATCGACGACCACGTGAGCGTCGATAAGCCTCAACCTTTCGTTTGATATACAACGGGGGAACGCGACGCGCGGTTGACCACGCATGGGGTCAACCGTAGAACAGCCGAGGTGTTTAGGCGTGTCGCGCCAGCCTCGGCGGGGGAGTGGGCGCGCACGCGGGGCAATCCCGGCGGATCGCGCGTGGTGCTTTCGGACCGACGCGCACGATGTGACGCAAGGGCCTATTGTTTAACCTGTAGCTGGCCTGGGAGGGCTGGCAATTTCATGAGCCGATCACATATGATGATTCGGTATCTAACAAGGCCTCGCCGCCATTGCGGTGGCGAGCCGAAGTCAGGAGGATCGAATGACCGCTGTGGCGCCAAGGCTGGACAATCATGTCCCGCCGACACGTCCGGAGCCGACGGGACACGCTCGCCGTGGCTCCAAAATTTACATGCAGCTGACCACGACCGACCACAAAGAACTGGGCATCATGTACATCATCATGTCCTTCGTCTGGTTCTTCCTCGGCGGTTTCATGGCACTGCTTATCCGTGCTGAGCTGTTCCACCCGGGCATGCAGTTCCTGTCCAACGAGCAGTTCAACCAGCTGTTCACCATGCACGGCACGGTGATGCTGCTGGCCTTTGGTACCCCAATCGTCTGGGGCTTTGCTAACTACGTTTTGCCGCTGCAGATCGGCGCACCGGACGTGGCCTTCCCGCGCCTGAACGCCTTCGGTTTCTGGATCACCACCGTCGGCGTTGTCGCCATGCTCTCCGGCTTCATCACGCCGGGTGGCGCGGCCGACTTTGGCTGGACTATGTACATGCCGCTGGCTGACGCAGTCCACACCCCGTCCGTCTCCGCCAACCTCTGGATCGTCGGCGTGGGCGCAACCGGTGTTGGTACCGTCGCCTCCGCGATCAACATGCTCACCACCGTGCTGACCATGCGCGCACCGGGCATGACCATGTTCCGCCTGCCGGTCTTCACCTGGACCGTGTTCGTCACCTCCATCATCGTGCTGATGATCTTCCCGCTGCTGCTCGCCGCGGCACTGGGCGTGCTGTACGACCGCCTGCTCGGCGGCCACATCTACGACACCGCTAATGGCGGCTCCGTCCTGTGGCAGCACCTGTTCTGGTTCTTCGGCCACCCGGAGGTGTACGTCCTGGCGCTGCCGTTCTTCGGCATCATCTCCGAGATCGTCCCGGTCTTCTCCCGTAAGCCGATCTTCGGCTACATCGGCCTCGTCTTCGCAACGCTGGCCATCGCCGGCCTGTCCATGGCCGTGTGGGCGCACCACATGTTCGCCACCGGCGCGATCCTGCTGCCGTTCTTCTCCTTCATGACCTTCCTCATCGCCGTGCCGACCGGCGTGAAGTTCTTTAACTGGGTCGGCACCATGTGGAACGGCCACATCACCTTCGAGTCCCCGATGATGTGGGCGATGGGCTTCCTGTTCACCTTCCTCTTCGGCGGCCTGACCGGCATCATGCTGGCGTCCCCGCCGCTGGACTTCCACCTGCACGACTCCTACTTCGTCGTCGCGCACTTCCACTACACGCTGTTCGGTACCGTGGTGTTCTCCGCAATCGCCGGCGTCCACTTCTGGTTCCCGAAGATGACGGGTCGCATGCTGGACGAGCGTCTGGCAAAGCTTTCCTTCTGGCTGGTCTTCATCGGCTTCAACATGACCTTCCTGGTCCAGCACTGGCTGGGCAACATGGGCATGCCGCGTCGCTACGCCGACTACCTGGACACCGACGGCTTCACCTTCCTGAACCAGGTCTCCACCGTCGGCGCCCTGATCCTGGGCATCGGTATGCTGCCGTTCATCTGGAACGTGTTCAAGTCCTGGCGCTACGGCGAGGTCGTCACCGTGGACGACCCGTGGGGCTACGGCAACTCCCTCGAGTGGGCAACCTCTTGCCCGCCGCCGCGCCACAACTTCACCGCGCTGCCGCGCATCCGCTCCGAGCGCCCCGCGTTCGAGCTGCACTACCCGCACATGGTGGAGACCCTGCGCCGCGAGGCGCACGCCGGCCACCACGCAGACGGCCCGGCAACCTGGAAGGGCGAGTCCGCAACCACCGGTTCTACCGCTGTGACCAAGTAATTCGGTTGGCGCGAACCCCCTGACAGTAATTACCCCTCACCGCCTCGGTGAGGGGTTTTGCTGTGCTATCGTCCTGGTTTGTGACCAACCAGCCAGCCTTCCAAGTCGAACTGCAACCGGGGCTCAAGCCCGCGGTGATTTCCACCTCGGGCCCGGACCGCCCCGGCGTTTCCGCCGAGTTTTTCACCGTCCTCGCTCGGCACGGGGTGCAGCTGCTCGACGTCTCCCAGACAGACTTCCGCGGACGCATGATGCTCGCGGCCCTGGTAGGCATGGATCCCCACTCGCTCACGCAGGTTGAGCGAGAGCTTCGCGACGGGCTGTGGGAGTACGGCCAGCGCGTGAACATCGAGACACACGCGGAAGTCCGCGCGGTGTCGCGCCCCCGCTCGACGCACGTGCTCGTGGCCCTGGGCAACCCAGTCAGCGCGGAGGCTATCTCTCGCCTCGGCGCGGAGCTTGCCGCCGTGGGCGCGAACATCGACGCCATCCGCGGCGTTGCCCAGTACCCGGTGACCGGCCTGGAATTCCGCATCACCATGCCGGACTACACTCCCGGCGACGCCCAGGAGCTGCGCAAGCGCCTGGCGGAACTCTCCGGCGAACTCGGCGTGGACGTGGCGATGGAGCACGCAGGCCTGCACCGGCGCGCGAAGCGCCTCGTCTGCTTCGACTGCGACTCAACGCTGATCACCGGCGAGGTGATCGAGATGCTCGCCGCCCACGCCGGCCGCGAAGCGGAGGTGGCCGAGGTAACGGCGCGCGCGATGCGCGGCGAGCTGGACTTCGAGGAGTCGCTGCGCGAGCGCGTGAAGGCACTGGCTGGGCTCGACGCCTCCGTCATCGACCGTGTCGCCGCCGACATCGAGCTCACCCCGGGCGCCCGCACCACCATCCGCACGCTCAACTCGTTGGGCTACCGCACGGCGGTCGTCTCCGGCGGATTCATCCAGGTGCTGGAGGACCTCGCCGCGGACCTCGAGCTGGACTACGTGCGCGCCAACACGCTGGAGATTGAGGACGGCAAGCTCACCGGCCGGGTCATCGGCAAGGTGGTGGACCGCAAGGCCAAGGCGGACTTCCTCGCCGAGTTCGCCGCGGATTCCGGGCTGGCGCTTTCGCAGACGGTCGCGGTGGGCGACGGCGCCAACGACATCGACATGATCTCCCGCGCCGGCCTCGGCATCGCGTTCAACGCCAAGCCCGCCCTCAAGGAGGTCGCGGACGCGTCGGTGAACTTCCCGTTCTTGGACGAGGTCCTCTACATCCTGGGCATTCCCCGCGAGGAGATCGACTCCTCCGACGCGGCCGCAGGCATCGACACCAGGCGCCCGCTGTGACGGCGTCGGCGCACGGGTTGCTCGCGGCGTCGATAGGCGCAGGCTCCGGCGACCCCGACGACCCCGCGGCGGTGCAGGCGATGCAAATGGCCATCAATCTGCCGAAGCAGGACCCGCCCGCCCGCAACGCCATGCTTATCGACGCCGCACGTGCTGCCCTCCTCGTCTGCCTCGACGAGCGGGCCGAGCGCGACGGGTTTTGGCGCGAGCGGCTCGAAGCGTGGTACTCCCGCAGGATCCGGAAGGTGGTGCGGCGCGCCCGCAACAAGGCGTGGGACGACGTCCAGGCGCTGCCCGGCGTGACCGTCGGCAGCGTGCGCGCGTTCGTGCCCTCCGCGGTGTCCGAGGTGCCGCACGAGCTGGCGAACCTGCAGATCCGCGGCACGGACCTGCCGGCCGACGAGGGCCCGCTCCCGTTCGACCCGACCGCGCCGACGATCGTGGTGGACGCGTCCCTCGAGATGACGGCCGGGAAGGCGGCGGCGCAGGTGGGGCACGCGTCGATGCTGTACGCGGCAGCGCGCCCGGAGGGCGAGGTGCGTAAGTGGGCTGCCGCCGGGTGCCCGCTGAACGTGCGCGAGGTGCCTGCGGACGTGTTCGCCGCTTGCGCGGCGCACCCGGGCGCGGTGCCGGTGCGCGATGCGGGCTTTACCGAGGTCGCGCCCGGCTCGATGACGGTGCTCACGCTGCCGCCGGGCGCGTTCGACCCGGCGAGCGGACGACCGGGTCAGTACAGCTAGCGGGCGACCAGGCGCTTGAGCGCCCCGGTGACTACGTCGAGCCGGTCGGTTTGCCAGAAGGGCGGCAGCGAGCGCAGGAGGAATGCGCCGTAGCGCTTGGTGACTAAGCGGTTGTCCAGCACTGCGACGACGCCGCGGTCGTCCACCGAGCGCAGCAGGCGGCCGGCCCCCTGCGCCATGAGGAGCGCCGCGTGGGTTGCGGAGACCTCCATGAACCCGGAGCGGCCGGCGGCGTCCGCGGCGTTGGCGCGCGCCTGGAGGAGCGGGTCGTCGGGGCGGGGGAAGGGGATGCGGTCAATGAGCACGAGCGAGAGGGAACTGCCGGGCACGTCCACGCCCTGCCAGAGCGACAGGGTGCCAAACAGACACGAGTTTTCCGAGTTGGCAAAGGCGGTCACGAGCGCGCCGGTGGAGTCCTCGCCCTGTAGGAAAATGTCAAAGGGGAGTCGTGCGCGCATCGCCTCCGCTGCCTGCTCGGCGGCACGGCGCGAGGAGAACAGCCCCAGGGTACGCCCGCCCGCGGCAGTAATGAGGGTGGCGATCTCGTCCAGGGTCTCGCGGCTCAGCCCATCCCGGCCCGGGGCTGGGAGGTGACGGGCGGTGTAGAGGATGCCGGCCTTCGCCGGGTCGAACGGGGTGCCCGCGTCCAAACTGTCCCAGGACCCGGACGGCAGGCCCCAGGCAGCGGCCATCGCGTCGAAGTTGCCGCCGACCGTGAGCGTAGCGGAGGTGAGCACGACGGTTTGCTCGCCGAACAGGTTCTCGCGAAGCAGGGCCGCCACGGACAGGGGCGCGACGGCGACGGAGTCTCCGAAGCGCTCGTTGCGGGTCAGCCACACCACGTCCGTGTGCTTGGCGGGGTCGTCCTCGTCAAACACGCCCAGGATGCGTACGACCGCGTCGTGGAGGTCGCCGAGGTGGTTCTTCAGGTTCGTGCGCTCGGCAAACTTCTCCGGGTTGTTCTCCGATTCGCCCTCGGGGCTGTCCGCGATGCTGGTGCGGGTGGCCCAGAGCGCGTCGCGAAGCGCGGCGAACGCGCCGCGGGCTGGGTCGGAGATGCGCTCCCAGCGGCCGGGCTGCTCCAGGTCGAGCACCGCGGTGAAGTCGTCCTTGACCTCCTCGAGCTTGTCACCGTCGCCGCCGATCTTGTCCGCGCGCCGCGCCGCGAGTGTGAGCGCTCGGGCGGAGATCTCGTTCGTGGCCACGGAGGTGATGCGCGCGTCCAGCTCGTGGGCCTCGTCGATGAGCACGGCCTCGTGCTCGGGCAGGATGTTGGAATCTGCGAGCGCGTCGATGGCCAGGAGCGCGTGGTTGGTCACCACGACGTCCACGTCGCGCGTCTTCTCTCGCGCGAGCTCGGCGAAGCACTCCTCGCCGTGCGGGCAGCGGGCCGCACCGAGGCACTCGTTGGAGGTCACGGAGACCTGCCGCCATGCCAGGTCCGGCACGCCGGGGGAGAGGTCGTCACGGTCGCCGGTCTCGGTCTCCTGCGCCCACTCGGCCACGCGCTTGACGTGGCGGCCGGTCCAGGAGAGCTCGGATTCGTCGATAAGCGATCCCTCTGGCTCGTCCTGCGCGAGCTTGTTCAGGCAGACGTAGTTGTTGCGGCCTTTTTGAATCGCAAAGGTGGGGCGGTGCGGCAAGTGCGGCTCGAGCGCATCCGCAAGGCGCGGCAGGTCGCGCTGCACCAGCTGGCGCTGCAGCGCGAGCGTGGCGGTGGACACGACTACCGTGGTGTCGTTGGCCTGTGCGTAGCGTACCGCGGGCACGAGGTAGGCGAAGGATTTGCCGGTACCGGTGCCGGCCTGTACCGCGAGGTGGCGCTCCGTGTCCAGTGCGTGCGCCACGGCCTCAGCCATGCGCTGCTGCCCCTCGCGCGTTGCACCCCCAAGCTTATCGACGACAGCGCCCAACAAATCCAGCGTCTCCCCGCTCAGGGGAACGTCGCCGGTGGTGGTGCCTTCTTCTTCCTCGCGCGTGCTCACACCGTGAAAGTGTAGCGGGGTCGGTGTTAGTCCAGCGGGTCGGGGAAGCCGACGAATCGCGTCGGGATAGCGGCGTCGCCGCGCGAGAGCGCGAGGCCCTCCCACGGCAGGGTGCCGCGCGCCGCGGCGTGCAGGGTGCGGGCCTGCTCCAGGCTGCCGTGCTGCTCGTCGTACTCGGGGAGGCGCTTGCCGCCGCGCACCATCGGCACCACGATCTCGTGGTAATCCAGGTTGGGCTTGCGGGTGATCTCCGCGTCGAGCGGGTAAACGATCTCGGCGACAGCGACGCCAGACGCGCGGTAGCCGCGCAGCGCCGTCTTCGCACCGCCGTAGGTCTGCTTGCCCGACGAGCGCTTCGCCACCGGGTGGCCCTCCACCTCGACGAGCTTGTACACCAGCCCGGCAGTGGGGGCGCCGGATCCGGTGACCACGGAGGTGCCCACGCCGAACCCGTCGACCGGGTCGCCGCGCAACCCGGCGATGGCGAACTCGTCGAGGTCGGAGGAGACGATGATGCGGGTGTTGAACGCGCCGACCTTGTCCAGCTGCTGGCGCACGCGGCGCGACACGATGCCCAGATCGCCCGAGTCGATGCGCACCGCGCCGAGCTCCGTGCCAGCGACCTCGATGGCGTTGGCCACGCCCTTGGTGATGTCGAAGGTGTCCACCAACAGCGTGGTATCCACGCCCAGCCGGTCAATCTGTGCCTTGAACGCCGCTTTCTCGTCCGGCTTGCCGTCCTCGTCCACGTGCAGCAGCGTCCAGGAGTGCGCGGCGGTGCCTGACGGCGGGATGCCGTAGCGCAGCGAGGCCTCCATATTGGAGGTGGCCTCGAACCCGGCGATGTAGGCGGCGCGGGCGGCGGTCACGGCGGACTGCTCGTGGGTGCGGCGCGAGCCCATCTCAATGATCGGGCGGCCGTCCGCAGCCGAGACCATGCGGGAGGCGGCGGAGGCGACAGCGGAGTCCGAGTTCAGGATGGAGAGGATGACGGTTTCCAGGATGACGCACTCGGCGAAGGTGCCACGCAGCGTCATGATGGGGGAGTAGGGGAAGTAGATGTCGCCTTCGCGGTAGCCGTCGATGTCGCCCGAGAACCGGTAGTTGGCCAAGTAGTCCTTGGCCTCGTCGGACAGGAAGTCGGCCGAGTCGATCTGGTCTTGCGTGAAGCGGAACTTCTCCACCGCGTCGATCACGCGCGAGGTGCCGGCGACCACGCCGTAGCGGCGCTCGCCGGGTAGGCGCCGGGTAAACACCTCGAACGCGCATTGGCGGTGTGCGGTGCCGTCCTGCAGTGCGGCGTCGAGCATGGTGAGCTCGTACATGTCGGTCAGAAACGCTGTGGAGTCCGGCGTGGAGTTCGTCATGGTCTTACAGACTACGCCTTGGTTGCGCGCGGGTCGCGTTTATTTGCGCGGGCACTGCTCCGCGCGCCTTCCCATCACTACCTCGCGACTACCCCGCAAACGCCACGACGACCCACACATCGCCGCGCCCGTAGGCCACGCCGATGCCCACGTCGCGGTGGCGATCATCCAGCAGCACCTCCATGTGCTCAGGCGAGTGGGTGAACAGCTCGAAGAACTCATAACCGGAGGCCTGCTCTACCGGGAGGTGGGCGGAGACCTGCGCGGTCTTCTCGCCGGCATCCAGCGGTGGCTGCTCACCGGTGACCGCGTTGCCCTCTGCTTGGGCTTGGGCGGTGCGCTGCAAGTCGGGGTCGAGGCTGACTGGGGGCAGCGTGTCGTCGATACGCAACTGGGCGACGGCGGTAAAGAAGTCGGAGCGGATCTCCTCGAGCTGCTGCCCGGTGTCAAAGTCGGGATCGACGTAGCTGTCGCCGCGCCCGTCCGCGTGCGAGGAGCCGTCGGAGTGCTGAGCGCTGACCACGGTGAGAGCGACCGCGCTGACGATACCGAGGACGGCGAGCACGGCACGCAGCAACTGCTCGGTGGAGACAGGCAGCTCCTGGAGGCTGGGGATGTTCCGCATGGGCCCTGATCCTAGCAACCTCCCGGGGCACACGTGCGGGAAACAACCGGTAGGCTGGTCCGCATGAATTGCGAATTCACGCGCCAGGACATGAGCCCGGAAGCGAGTTCAGCCGCGAGCCGAGTGCCGCAAATGAGCTCGCCGATGGCTACCCCGGACCTTGAGGAGGACCTGAAGGTTGAGGTCGCGGCTGGAGAGAACCTGCCATGGATGTGCATTGTGTGGGACGACCCGGTCAACCTGATGAGCTACGTCACCTACGTGTTCCAGACGGTGCTGGGCTACGACCGCAAGCGCGCGAACGAGCTGATGATGCAGGTACACACCGAGGGTAAGGCCGTGGTCTCCTCTGGTGAGAAGGACAAGGTCGAGGGCGACGTGAAGAAGCTGCACACCGCCGGCCTGTGGGCGACGATGCAGCAGGCGGGGTAGAGCTATGCAACCGTGGCGTAAGAAGAAAGGCCTGATGCGCTCAGGCGTGAAGTTCACTACCAAGTTCGATCCGTTGGAGCGCGAGGTGATCGGCGACCTCACCGCGACCGTGTCGGAGGCGCTCATCTCGCGCGCACAGTCCGCGCCAAAGGACGAGTTTGCAGAGATGGTCGGCATGTCCACGGGCCACACCGAGGCCCCAGAGGACCCGAAGCTCGCCCGCCTGCTGCCCAATTTCGAGCGCGAGGGCGACGAGGAGTTCGACGGCGACAACGGCCTGCTCCGCAGCCTGCACGAGAACGACATCATCCGCGCGAAGCTGATGAACATGCAGGTGATCAATGACGTGCTGGGTCCCAACGGTGGCGTGGAGGTGAGCATCGACGAGCAGGAGGCCCACCAGTTCGTCGCCGCGCTCAATGACATGCGCCTCTACGTGTCCGCGGATGATCGCGGCGGCGAGGGCCAGGCACAGGACCGCGAGCGCCTCATGGAGTGGCTCGCGTTCTGCCAGGACTCCCTCGTCGAGGTGCTCTGCGAGTAAGCGGATGCTTGTCGACGCCACCGCGGCCCCAATCCTCCCCGCGGCCCACCTCTCCTTGGGCGACACCGGTGTGACCGCGTTCGTCGCCGCCGACCCGCGCGGGATGCGCGCCGCCGTCGACGTGCGCGGCGGCGGGCCGGGCACCCGCGAGACCGACCTGCTCGCCCCACACAACACGGTCGAGCGAGTCCACGCCATCCTGCTGTGCGGCGGTTCCGCGTTCGGCTTGGCCGCCGCCGATGGCGCGATGCGCGAGCTGGAGTCGCGCGGGCGGGGGTTCCCAGTCTTCGGCGAGGGCGTGCCTGGCCCGCGCGTGCCCATCGTCCCCGCAGCCGTCATTTTCGACCTAGCCGTCGGTGATCCGTCGCACCGCCCAACTGCGAGTGACGGGGCCGCAGCCGTGGCCGCCGCGCTAGAGAGCGCCGCGGGCGAACCGTTGGCGTCGGGCAGCGTCGGTGCCGGCTGCGGCGCGACCGCCGGCGTCCTGCGCGGCGGGTTCGGCATCGCGTCCCGCGCGGTGGAACTTCCCGGGGCGCGCAGGCGCGCGACGGTGACCGCCGCGGTGGTAGTAAACCCGGTGGGCTCCGTGGTTGACCCCGCGACGGGGCTGCTGTTTGGCGATGCCTCGAAACCCGCCGTGGACCTCGAGCGGTACCGCACCCTGCAGCGGCCCGCCCCTGGCAGCGGCGCGCCGGACCCGCGGCTGAACACCACCATCGGCGTGGTGGCCACCGACGTGGACCTCCCGGTGCCGCAGCTGCAGCGCCTGGCCATGACGGGGCACGACGGCATCGCCCGCGCGATCCGCCCCGCCCACTCGCCGCTGGACGGCGACACCCTCTTCGCCGTCTCCGCCCCGAAAGATGATGGTCAAGACGCGGGTGGGCAGGGCGACGCCGGTCAGCCGCTGGCACCGGAAGCGCTCGCGCACCTTGGCGGTGCCGCGGCGGACGCGGTGGAGGCAGCGATCGTGGATGCGGTGTGCAGCGCCACGGGCGGTTTCGGGGTGACGGCGTGGTCGGACGTGGCTGCTGGTGGGCGTCGATAAGCGTGCTCAGCGCGCCGGGGGGCGCCCCGGCTACACTTATTAGCGATGACACACAATCCTTACGGAACCAGCGGCCCGACCCCACCCAGTAGCCCGTACCAGGGCGCGGGCTGGGGCTACGGCCCGACCCACCAGCCCGGCTACGGCAAGCCGTTCCAGCGGCCGTTCTCGCACCCTGAGACGCAGCTGCCCGCGTTCCCAGACGGCGTGCAGCCGGAAGATAAACGGACCAAGCGCAAGAAGCAGCGGCGCACGGGGTTCACGTTTGCCATCGGCTACCTGGTGGTGATCTGGGCGGTGTTCCTGCTCAACGAGGGGCTGTTCGGAGGGCTCCTGCAGTACTGGGGCATCCACCCGCTCGACCTGGTGAGCATCTGGCACATTTTCACCGCCCCGCTGCTGCACGCCAACCTCGAGCACATCGTGGGTAACTCGGTCACCGGCGCGATTTTCGCGTTCCTCATCGGTTACTCGGGCAAGCGCGTCTTCTGGGAGGTCACGACGTTTGCCACGGTATTCAGCGGGCTGGGCACCTGGCTGTTCGGCGGGATTGGTACCAACCACCTCGGCGCCTCGGGCGTCATTTACGGCTGGCTGATCTACCTGCTGGTGCGCGGCATCTTCAACCGATCCGGGACACAGATCGCGCTGGGCCTCGTGCTCGCGTTCTTCTACTCCGGGCTGATCCTGGGCGTGCTGCCGGGCACGCCCGGCGTGAGCTGGCAGGCGCACCTCTTCGGCGCCATCGGCGGATTTTTCGCCGGCATGATCATCACCTCGGACGACCCGCCGGAGCTGGTGGCCAAGCGCGAGGCGAAGAAAGCTCGGAAACAGGCGGGCTACTAGCGCGGCGACACGGGTGGCACAATGGCACCCATGGAACAGCACAGTGGGAGTAGCAACGGAACCAGCGGGGGAAATACGGCCCCGATCGGCATCTTCGACTCCGGTGTGGGAGGACTGACCGTCGCGCGCGCCGTGATGGATCAGCTGCCCGATGAAGCAATCACCTACATCGGCGATACGGCCCACAGTCCGTACGGTCCGCAGCCGATCGCAGACGTGCGCGCGCACGCACGGCGCATCGGCGACCAGCTCGTAGACCAGGGCTGCAAGATGCTCGTCATTGCCTGCAACACCGCCACCGCCGCATTCCTGCACGATGCGCGCGAGCGGTACGACATCCCCGTCATCGAGGTCATCCAGCCCGCCGTGCGCCGCGCGATCGCGACGACGCGGAACAACAAGGTGGGCGTCATCGGCACCGCGGGCACCATTAAGTCGGGGGCGTACCAGGACCTCTTCTCGCTCAAGTCCGATTTGCAGGTCACTGCGGCGGCGTGCCCGGCCTTTGTGGAGTTTGTGGAGCGCGGTATTACCTCCGGCCGCCAGATCCTCGGCGTGGCGCAGGGGTACCTCGAACCGCTGCAGGCCGCAGGCGTGGACACTCTGGTGCTGGGCTGCACGCATTACCCGCTGCTCTCGGGCGTGATTCAGCTGGCCATCGGCGAACAGGTCACGCTTGTCTCTTCGGCGGAGGAGACGTCGAAGGACGTGCTGCGCGTGCTCACGGAGCGCGACATGCTCGCCCCGCCGCAGTCCGAGAGCGGCCGCGCGCCCGAGCGGGTGTTTGCGTCGACGGGCGACCCGGCGGTGTTCGACCGGCTGGCCGCGCGCTTCCTGGGGCCGCAGGTGCGGGCAGTGGGGGAGCAAAACTTGGGGGCTGTGGGGCGTCGATAAGCAAAAATGCCCCGAAGTTTAGAATTCCCCGCAGATTCGTGGCACAGTAAGCGCATGAAGTTGACCATCCTCGGCTGCTCCGGGAGCCTGGCCGCGCCAGGCAACCCCGGCTCCTCCTACGTGGTGAGCGCGCCCGGGCACAGCGACATTCTGTTGGATTTCGGCCCCGGCGCCCTCGCCGCCATGCAGGAACACTTCGACCCGGCGGACGCGCACGTGTGCTTCAGCCACCTGCACGCGGACCACTGCTCCGACATCGCCTCGCTGCTGGTGTGGCGCCGCTACCACCCGGAAAAGCCGGCGGCGTCGCGCCACCGCATGTTCGGCCCGAGCTACACGCCGGAGCATGTCGGCCGGATGAGCGCGGACGGCCCGGGCCAGATCGACGACATCGCCGACACCTTCGACTTCGCGCCGTGGCGCGCCGGGCAGGCGGAAACCCTCGGCGGGGTGACCGTGACACCGTTCGAGGTCGTGCACCCGGCTGCGGAGTCGCACGCGCTGCGCATCGAGGACGGCTCGCGCGCAATCGCCTATTCCGGGGATAGCGCGTGGACGCCCACGCTTATCGACGCCGCCCGCAACGCCGACCTCTTCCTCTGCGAAGCTGCCTGGGGCCCGACCTCGGAGGGGATGGCGCCGGGGATGCACCTTTCCGGCACAGAGGCCGGTCGGATCGCCCGCGAGGCTGGGGTGAAGACGCTGGTGCTCGTGCACATCCAGCCGTGGACTAGCACGCAGGCCACGCTCGAGGCTGCGCGCGCCGAGTTTGATGGCGAGATCGTGGTCGGCTCCGCGGGGGACGTCTTCGAGCTGTAGGGCGCGCGGCGTGCGTTAGGCTGGGGCGCATGACTGATTTCAAACGCGCAGACGGCCGCGGACTCAACGAGATGCGCCCGGTGCGCATCACTCGCGGCTTTACTTCCAACCCAGCTGGCAGCGTGCTTGTCGAGTTTGGCAACACCCGCGTGATGTGCACCGCCTCCGTGGAGGAGGGCGTGCCGCGCTTTAAGCGGGATTCCGGCGAAGGCTGGCTCACCGCTGAGTACGCGATGCTGCCCTCGGCGACGCACGACCGCATGCCGCGCGAATCCATGAAGGGCAAGGTCAAGGGCCGCACCCACGAGATTTCCCGCCTGGTGGGCCGCTCTCTGCGCGCTGCGGTGGACCTGTCCGAGCTGGGCGAAAACACCATCCAACTCGATTGCGATGTGCTGCAGGCCGATGGCGGGACGCGCACCGCGTCCATCACGGGCGCATACGTAGCACTGGCGGACGCAATCGAGGTGCTCAAGGAGCGCGGCGTGGTCCCGGGTGAGCCGCTGCTCAAGCCGGTTGCGGCGGTGTCCGTTGGCATTATCGACGGCCGCGTGAGCCTCGACCTGCCGTACGAGGAAGACTCCCGCGCGGAGGTTGACCTCAACGTGGTGATGCAGGAAGGCGGCAACTTCGTGGAGATCCAGGGCACCGGCGAGCACGGCCTCTTCGGCCGCAGCGAGCTCAACGAGATGCTCGATGTTGCCGAGGTCGGGCTCAACGAGCTCATCGGCGCCCAGAAGGCGGCCTTGGGATGGTAAAAGTCCTCGTCGCTTCGAACAACCCCGGGAAGCTCCGCGAGCTTGAATCGGTGCTGCGCGAGCTGGACATCGCCGGTGTTGAGCTGGTGTCGCTGCGCGACGTCGAGCCCTACCCGGAGCCGAAAGAGGACGGGCTGACCTTTGAGGACAACGCGCTGATCAAGGCTCGCGCCGGCGCCGCGCGCACCGGGTTGCCCTGCGTCGCCGACGACTCTGGCCTTGCCGTCACTGCGCTCAATGGGATGCCTGGCGTGCTCTCCGCGCGTTGGTCCGGTGACCACGACGCAGACGACGTCGACGCCGCGAACAACCGGTTGTTGCTCGCACAGATGCAGGACATCGAGCTTCGCGACGCCGCGTTTATCTCCTGCTGCGCCCTCGTCACCCCCGCCGGCGACGAGTTCACGGCGACGGGCCGCTGGCCGGGCCAGCTGCTCCGCGAGCCGCAGGGCGAGGGCGGATTCGGCTACGACCCGCTGTTCGCCCCGGACGACGCGCAGCCAGCTGACGCGACGCGTCCGGTCTCCTCGGCGGAGTTGACGCCAGAGGAGAAGAACGCCCGGTCGCACCGTGGACAGGCGCTGCGTGCGCTCGCCCCGGACATCGCGCGCCTGCTGGGATAGGCCAGTTTGGTTAGGGTAGTGGCATGAAGAAAACGATTGCACTCTCAGCCACTGTCATGATCGCCGGAACCGCGCTCGTCGGCTGCGGCTCGTCCTCCGATTGGGACGGCTCCTGGTCCGGCGACGTCACCTCCACGGACGCCAGCCAGCCAGGCGGCGCCGCTACCCTCACCATCGACGGCGGTGACTGCCACTGGGAGCTCACCGAGCCGGACGGCCAAACCAACGACGCCCGGTGCGAGCAGGACGACGAGGAGTTTAAGCTCGCCGATCCGCTTTCGGGGCGCGACCTGGAGTACAAGGGCAAGATCAACGGCGACACGCTGACGTTGAGCCCGGATAATGACCGCGCCGAGGACATCGGCGTGATGGTCCTGACCCGGGCTGGGGAAGAGAAGTAGTAGGTGTGGGGCGCGTACCGGCGCCCATCCGCCCTTGCTAGCCGAGCTGGAAGGTCTTGGTGACTTCCTTGCGTCGCTTCGCTTCGACGATGAAGGACATGAACGGCACGATGCCGGAAATCGCGGTGAGCACCCACGTCACCGATGACCAGCGGGCCTTAAGCCCCAGGTTCAGCGAGGCGACGAGGAAGAACATAAACGCGAAGCCGTGGACGCGAGCCACCCACGAGAGCAGGGACACGTCCATGTCCAGGCCGTACTGCATCACCATGCGGGTGATGAGCAGGAGGAAAAGTACGCCCGTGATCCACGCCGTGATGGAGAAGAGGTGCAGCGCGGTGCGCACGCGGCGCTGACGCTCCGGGTGGATCTTCGGGGTGGCGGCGGGGGATTGCTCGGTCATGCGTCCTTCTCCTCGGAATTGGGCTGGTGCGGGGTTTGCCTGCGCGGCGTGAGCCTGTCGTTGTACTCGTGGACGTCCATCTGCGGCCGCGATGGGAGGAAGTCCTCGTCGATAGTTCTTGGCTGCGATGGGTCCGCACCGTACTTGGCCAGGTCCGCCTCGTACAGGCTGTCCATTTGCTCGCCGGCGTTCATCGCGTCGATCTTCTCGTTTTCCATACGGATGCCCGCGCGGTAGGCGTAAACAAAAAACGCCCCGAAGAACGGCCACTGGAGGGCGTACCCAAGGTTTTGGAACGTGCCCGTGCCGGACTGAAAGCGGGTCCACTGCCACCACGCCAGCAGGCAGCAGGTGATGACGGCGGCGATGAGCAGCAGGATATGCCACGCGCGCACCTTCACGCGGGAGCGCTTCTCCGGTGCAGGGGCCTCTGTTTCGCCGAACTCACTCACAAGCGGACAGTTTACCAACTCCGCACCCGCAACCAAACTAAAGTTTGATGGGGTGAGTGGGGGCTTGCCGGTTTCGGGCGGACGCGCCGCGCCGTGTAGCATGATGGGCACCGCGCCCGTGGCGGAATTGGCAGACGCGCTGGATTTAGGTTCCAGTGTCTACGGACGTGAGAGTTCAAGTCTCTCCGGGCGCACACGAGAAAGCACCTGGGGCATCAACGCCCCAGGTGCTTTGTGCTCGCGCGTGTTCCGGCAGCTTTAGAGGTGCTCGATGGCGAACTCAGCCTGCTCGCGGGTGAAGTGCTCGGGCCCTTCGGTCAGGGCCTTGGTGAGCTCGCTGCGGCTCGTGCCGTCTTCTTCCATCTGCTGCGCTACCTGAAGGGCGAGCTGGTTGAAGTCCGCGTCGAGGTGGTCGACGGCGTAGCTCGCGGTTTCACGGTCGAAACCATCAGTGTCGCGCAGCAGGGTGTACAGGTTTTCCTCAGACATCGCCTGACCGTTCAGGTGTACCTCCGCGGCCTTGAGCGCCTCCGCCTGCGCGCCCGTGGCGTTGGCGCCGGCCGTAGCATTGGCGCTCACGCGGGTGTCCGTCGCCGGGGCGGTCTCGTCATCGTTGTCGCTGAGCAGCAACCAGCCGAGGAGCCCGAAGCCGATGAGGGCGAGGACGACTACGGTCGCCCACTGGGCGGTGGTGGAGCGGGGACGCGCGTCCGCTTCGTCGTCGTGCGCGCCGTGCAGCGGGTACGGGCTGGCCGGGCGTGCGGCACCAGCGGTGTCGTCGGCATGGGAATCGCTGGGATTAATCGGACTAGACATGAGGCCTCACTTCGTCGCGGCGGGTCAACGCCGCATCAAATCGGTGGGGGACAAAATTTCACTGATATGACCATTATGCCTGTGTGTGGCGTGAATAAGCAAAAAGTTCCCGCGAAACACGGCGAAGATCACACCTGGAGCGGTTCGCCCGGGGCTTCAACGTCTTTACATATCCGCTTAAATATCCCAGTCGCGCAGGATCCGATCGACATGCCCCGAGGCACGGACGTTGTACTTGGCCTCCTCGATGGTGCCGGTGCCGTCCTCAGCCACGTTGACCAGGAAGGTGGAGCGGATGACACCCTCCGTCACCTTGCCGTACATCTTCTTCTCCCCAAACGCGCCGTACGCGATGAGGGTGTCCTTCGATTCATTACCAAGCAACTCGATGCCCAGATCGTGCTTCGCACGGAAGTCTGCGAGTTTGTCGGTGGGGTCCGGGCTGATGCCCAGCACTGTAACGGAGGCGTTGTTGAAGTCCTCGAGCTTTTCCGTGAAGTCGCACGCTTCGGTCGTGCAGCCCGGGGTGTTCGCCCGCGGGTAGAAGTACACGATGACGCGCTTTCCGGCGAAATCTGACAGGGAGACCTGCTCGCCCTTGTCGTTGGTCAGGGTGAACGCTGGGGCGGTGTCGCCCTTTTCCAGTCTGATCTGATCATTCATACTTCACCGTTTTACACGTTTTACACTACTGTGGTCACAAGAACCGACAAACGAGTACAACGTAGGAGAATTGAACGTGGCACGAGACATTCACGACATTGAGCGCGACATCTCCCGCACCCGCAGCCAACTTGCCAGCACCCTGGACGAGCTCGCGGATCGCGCGAACCCGTCCACCCTCGCGGGGGGCGCGAAGGACGGCGCTCTGGAGTGGCTGAAGGACGAGACGGTGCAGAAGGTCCTCGCCGGCATCGGCGTCGGTATCGCCGCGCTCGTCGGCATCAAGGTGCTCAACGGCCGCAAGCGTAAGAAGGAGCTCAACGAGCTGCAGAAGCTGCTGTCGCGCAACTAGCGCCCGACCGCTTCGGAACAACGAAAAACCGTCCACACCACCGATTGGTGGGTGGACGGTTTTTGCTGCTCTGTAGCTACGCCAAGCGCCCCAGCGTTAGGCGATCTCCGCCCCAGCGTCCATCATCTCCTGGAGGGCCCGGGCCCCCGCCGCGTCATCGACGGGGGCAACCATGCCGCGCAGCACCCGGACCTTGAAGCCCCGACTCAGCGCGTCGAGTACCGTGGCGCGAACGCAGTGGTCCGTGGCGATGCCGCACACATCGAGCTCGTTGATGTCGTGCTCGCGCAGCCAATCGCCCAGCAGCATGCCGTTGTCGTCGTGGCCCTCGAAGCCGGAGTACGCGGCCGAGTGCTCGCCCTTGCGGAAGAAGTGGCCGATCAGCGAGGTGTCGATGGGCCCGCGAATCTGCGCGCCGTAGGTGTCCGCGACGCAGTGTGGCGGCCACGAATCCTGGAAATCGGGGTTCTCGGAGAAGTGCTCGCCCGGGTCGATGTGCCAATCCTGGGTGGCAATGATGTGCGTGTACTCGCGCGTCCGGTTGTCCTCGGTGCTGAGGAACTGGGCAATTTTCGACGCTACCTCATCCCCACGAGCCGTTGCGAGCGGTCCGCCGGGGCAGAAGTCATTTTGGACGTCTACAAGCAGGAGTGCCGTATTCATAGTAGCAACCTTAATTGATTCTCAGGCGACAGGCAAATGTATGCGCATTTTGTTTCAGGAAAGCGGGAGACGCGCTAAATCTGCAGGATATAAAAAGGGTGACCTATTCCTGTATTAAGAAAGCTTCTCAGGTTTGTGGGTCTGGGGAGGGGATGTGCGGGATTGTTGTGGGTGATACGTTCTAGGGGCTAACGTACCGAAAGAGAAACCCCCTCGCGGAGTACCATCCGGTATCTCCGCGAGGGGGTGAACTGTGCGCCATCAGGGAATCGAACCCCGAACCCACTGATTAAGAGTCAGTTGCTCTACCAATTGAGCTAATGGCGCGTATTTTGTTTTTCTCTCTGTCGCTCTCGGCGACGTTGAAAACAATAACACCTTTCCTTGCGGGGGGTGAAATCGCCAGGTCACGAGCCTTTTTGTAGTGTTCAAATTGTAATCTATTTGAAGTGAAAAGAAGTAGCGTTTGGGTGCTTTTGGCAGATAGGGTAATTGCAATGCACAACGCGATATTGGAGGTAGGAAAGCGTTCATGTGTGTAGGGAAAGTGGTGCGCCGGGCAGCTGGCGTCGTTGCAGCGGCCGCAATGGCCACCACGCTGGTGTCGTGCACGATCGGTGAGACGAACGAGGCTGAAACACAGCACGTTGCCAAGACCGAGGAGCAGGAAGCGGCAGAGGAGCCGAAGCCGGATCCGCCGGAATTCTCTTTCGACGACGGTGCTGAAGATGCTGAGCCTGGTGAGCCCGTCACCGTCACCTCGAATGAGGGGCTGTCGTCTGTGGTGATGACCAACGAGGACGGCAAGGTTGTCAAGGCGAAGATGAACGATGAGAAGACTGAATGGGAAACGGTGGAGCCGCTCGGTTACGGTCGCACGTACACCGTCAAGGCTGAAGATGCTGCGGGCCAGAAGGTGAAGCAGAGTTTTACCACGGTGGTTCCGGCGGCTGAGACCAACGTGTACCTGGGTCCCCTTGACGGTGACAACGTCGGTGTGGGGCAAGCAATCACGTTCCGCTTCGACGTGCCGATTCAGGACACGAAGGCCGTTGAGGAGCTCATCGACGTGGAGACCTCCAACGACACCGAGGGTGGATTTTTCTGGCTCGATCCCTACGAGCTGCGCTGGCGTCCGAAGGAACTGTGGGAGCCTGGCACCGAGGTCACTGTCGCTGCCAACGTCTACGGCAAGGATATGGGCGGCGGGGTCTACGGCGTCGAAGACGTCGAGCACAGCTTTACCATTGGTGACAAGGTTGAGGCTGTGGTGGACAACGCAGATAAAACGCTGAAGTTCTACCGCAATGACGAGCTGGTGAAGTCCTTCCCGGTGTCGCTCGGCAGCGATAACTCGCGTGATACGCCAAACGGCACCTACATTGTGGGCGACATGCACAACTCGTTGGTGATGGATTCGCGCACCTACGGTCTCGGCCTCGGGCAGGGTGGCTACGTCACGCCGGTGTCGTACGCGACCCAGCTGTCCTACTCCGGCATCTACCTCCATGCCGCGCCGTGGGCGATGTGGGCGCTCGGCAACACGAACCAATCGCACGGTTGCATTAACGCGTCTATGGCGGACGCGCAGTGGTTCCAGGAGAATGTGAAGCGCGGCGATGTGGTGACTGTGCAGAACACATACGGTGGCACCCTCACGCCGTACGACGGGCTCGGCTACTGGAACATGGACTGGGAGATGCGCTCGGGCGGAACCGAGGATCCCAATGCGTAAGGCTGGTGGCGCGTAGGCGTCGACAAGCGATCTGCTCCAGGCACTAATTGTGCTTGGAGCTTCTTTATTTACCTTTTCGCTCATCAGGCCTGGCGTTTTATTGTCAGCCGATAAGACTATCGAGCCATAGAAAAGGGTAGAAGTTACGACAACCGATCAACTGGTGGCGGGTCGGCAGAATGTGCTGGACATGATGATGTCCTTCGCCACGATGGCGGTCGTCCCCGTCGTCTACCTGCTGTGGGGATGGTCGGCGTCGTACGCTAGAGACGACATCGCCGGAATCGTGGGCAACCCGCTGCAGGCATTTGGGCTCAGGGACCAGATCGCTGATTCCTCGGGCAACTTCGTGGCGGGCGCGAACGGTTATCCCAATGTGTTGGATATTGGCTTCCAAGTGACGTTTGCGATCATCTCGGTGGCGATCATCTCGGGCACGCTCGCGGGCAGGGTGAAGTTCTCCGCATGGCTTGCGTTTGTCGTCGGGTGGGTGAGCCTTGCGTACCCCCCTGTCGCGCACATGGTGTGGAACGGCGGCCTGCTGTCCCACGCGGAGCATTCCATCGCGGCGTGGCTCTTCGGTGCTACACACGGCGAGGCCACGATCGCGCCAGTGGACTCTGCCGGCGGCATCGTGGTTCACATCTCCGCCGGTGCGGCAGCCCTCGTGTTGGCCGTGCTGGTCGGGCCGCGCAAGGGTTTCCCGTCAAAGGTGGATAAGACGCACAATCTGCGCTTCCGGGCTGGTGACGCTGTCGCTGGTCCAGCACCGGGAGGCCGCGTACGACGCCCGTGATGCTAGCGGACGGACGCAGCCCAAGCACGGGCTTGTTTCAAGCGTGCTGGCGAGTAGTAATTCACCCACCCCGCAGGCGGCGCCACGCGCCACGCAACCAGCGGGCGACGCAAGGGAGTAACAAGACATGAAACTCATTACAGCTGTGCTGCAACCGCAAGCGCTGTCCGCCGTCCGCCAAGCGCTCGAGCTTGAGGGCATCCACGGGCTCACCGTGACGGAGGCGCGAGGGTTTGGGCAACAACGTGGCCGCGGCGAGGTCTACCGCGGCGAAGATTTTGCGGCGGACTTTGTGCCGAAACTGAAGCTCGAGATTGTCACGGGGGGGAGGGGCTGGCCGACCGGGCGGTGGACGCCATCCTTCGGGCGGCATCCACGGGGGCGATTGGCGACGGCAAGATTTGGGTCTCTCCGGTTGACGACGTGATCCGCGTACGTACCGGCGAGCACGGCGAGCAGGCGCTGTAGGGCTCGGCCGACCGAGAAAGCAATGCACCCCGTAACCTGTTAATGCAGGTCACGGGGTAACTTTGGGGTGGCTGACGGGACTCGAACCCGCGACACCCAGGATCACAACCTGGTGCTCTACCAGCTGAACTACAGCCACCATCGCTGCGTTTTCAGCAGCGGGAACTACCTTAGTACGCGGTCTCTAAATCACAAAAACGGCTGGTAGGCGCTATTGGCAGCGTCCCTTGCGTGCTCAGCTTCCGGGGTCTCCGGGCCGGGAGATTCCACGAACACGGAGCGGCGGTAGTAGTCCAGTTCGCGAATGGATTCCACGATGTCCGCGAGCGCGCGGTGCGCCATGCCTTTCTCGGGCTGGTTGAAGTACGCACGCGGGAACCAGCGGCGGGTGAGCTCCTTGACGGTGGAGACGTCGATCATGCGGTAGTGCAGGGCCGAGTCGAGGCGCGGCATCTGTTCGCGGATAAAGGCGCGGTCGGTGGCAATTGAGTTGCCCGCCAGCGGAGCGGGGTGCGCCTTATCGCAGTGCTTGTCCAGCAGTGCCAGGACGGCGTCCTCGGCCTCCTTCATGGTGACGGTCGACGCCTTGATCTCGTCAAGCAGTCCATTGTCCGTGTGCATTTTGGTGACGAAGTCATCCATCTCGGCGAGCTCGGCCTCGGTCGCTCTGATGACAATGTCCAGGCCTTCGTCCAAAATGTTGAGCTCGGCATCGGTCACCAGTGCCGCCACCTCGACGATCACGTGGCGGTGCGTGTCCAGCCCGGTCATCTCCAGGTCGACCCAAACGATCCGGTTGTCTTTTGCGTGGATGTCCACGGTTACTCTTCTCCCATCTTTGCGTAAAAGCTGCCTACGAGCGGGGCGATCACGCCGCGCGGCCCGTAGGTGGAAACCACGTCCATCGCCTTGGACAGCGGGCCGGGGACCACGCGGCGCTTGTTTGCGCGCATGGCCCGCAGCGTGTCGCGGGCGCACGAGTCGTAGGTGGTCCACAGGAAATCCGGTACGACCTTGTCCACGATGGACTGCTCCTCTTCCGGAATGTACGCGTCGCGCACGGGGCCCGGTGCAAGCAGGGTGCAGTGCACGCCCGAATCTTTGAGCTCGAAGTGCAGGGCCTCGGTAAACGCGTTCACGCCAGCCTTGGTGAACACGTAGGTGGCGTTGTTGGGAATGGGGATGTTGCCTGCTGCCGAGCCGACGTTGCACAGCGCCCCCTCGCCCCGCGGCACCATCTGGTCCAGCACGGCCTTGGTGATGCGGAACACGGCGGTGGCGTTCAGGTTGTACTGGTTCGTCTCGTAGCCCCAGTCCTGGCGCATGAATGGGCCGAAGCTGGCGATGCCCGCCGAGTTCACGCATAGCGTCACCTTGCGCGTCGCAATGTGCGCGAGCAGCGCGTCCACGTCGCGCTCCTTGGCCAGGTCGGCGGCCACGACCTCGACGTTGACGCCGTGCGCGTCGCTCAGTTCGTGGGCGAGCTCCATGAGCACGTTTTCGCGACGGGCGACGATGATCAGGTTGTAGCCGGCGGCGGCGAGGTCGCGCGCCACCGCCTCGCCAATGCCCTGTGACGCGCCGGTCACCAGGGCATAAGAGTCAATTTCGGGGGCTGGAAAAGTCATGGTCTACAGGGTACCTGGGCTAGTGCTTCTCGACGCCCACCTCACCCCTCGCCAGCGCCTCCAACGCCTCCATGTGCGCCTGGAAGGCTTCGCGCCCCTCCTTGGTGAGCGTAACCCACACCGTGTCCTTCGCCCGTGTCGAGCCGTACTCGCGGAACCGGGTCACAAAACCGGCTTCCTCCAGGGCGTTGAGCTGTTTGGACAGCGTGGCGTCGGAAAGCTGGGTGGCGTCGCGAAGCGTGCTGAAGCGCATTTCGTAGCGCGTCTCGCCTTCGATGGCGCCGCCGGCGTTGAGCGCCGCGCAAATCTTCAAACGGTTGATGGGGTGGATGACGGGGTTAGTCATGGTACTTGTTCCAGGTCAGGCCGTAGGCAGCGATAAAACCCACGGTTGTGGCTACCGCAACGATGGCACAGGCCACTGTGCCGATTCCTTCAGCGAGCGTCATGAGGGGGTATGCGAGCAGAGGAATGACGACAGCTTTCCAATTGAGCTTCGGATCCTCGCGGACCTCTTGCTTCATCGCGGTGCGCACCCCGCGTTTGGCGGAAAGCTCGATCCAGATGATGCCCACCACGCCAGCAAGGAGGATAAGCAGGCCCCAGGGGTGGCCAACGAGGGTGAAGTACATGCCAGCACCGAAACACAGGCTGGTCGCCACGATGCTCAGCCACGGCACGGGTTGTGATGCCTTGGTGCGGGCTTCGGTGTCGCGAATTACCTCGAGCGCCTCGCGAGCGGAGGCGGCTGTGTCCTTGTCTTTGACTCTGGCGTGCTGATTGGTCGTGCTTTGCCGACCCTGCGTCTCCATGTTTTCCATAGTGGAAAGTGTACCGGAACGCGGGGTAACGTCAAGTGGGATTACTCCTCGTCCAGCCACTCCGAGAGCGCCTGCGCGGAGGTGCGCGCGTGGTGGACCACCATGCCCAGCTGTACGTCGCGGGCAAAAACGGCCAGGACCAGGTGGCCGACGGGCGGGTGCGCCACCTTTGCCAGTGCGATGACCTCGTCGTTTGGCAGCGATACGCTAACGATTGCGTCGCGTCCTTCGCCTTTCGCCTCATTGGGGTCGCGGGAGGGGTCCACAATCGCGGCCTGCGCCCCGGCGGTGCCAAACATCGATGAGTTCAGGGCGCTGATCCGGGCGGCGTCGAGCGCGTCGCCGAGGCCGATCGAGCAGACATGGGTGCCGTCGCCGGTGCCGAGGACGACTGCGTAGATCCCCGGTACCTGGTGGCGCATGCGCGACATGTATGGCAGAGCAGCGGCGGCCAGGTCGTTCGTGGCGAAATCGGTGCCGCGCACCCGGCGGTGGCGCCCAATCTGAGCTTTGACGTCATCCTTCATGGCTTCCGACAATCCGTCCTCCAGGCCGTCTGCGGCCGGCGTGGTCGTCGTGTTTTCAAGCGTCGCGGTCACAGGTAATCCTCCAGTCTGGTCAGGGCGAGGTAAATAACGCGTGCCACGTCGTCGTGCAGGCGCGGGTCGGCCGCCACCACGGGAATGTCGGAGTGGCCGGCCATGGAAAGAAAATCGCGCAGGACTGGGAGCGGGTCAGGCCCATCCGGGTCGATGAAGTTCACCGCGAAGGTGGTGCGGTGATAGGCGTCCAAGCTCCCGATGGTCTCCAGCCAGTGTACGACCTGCTGTTCCAGGAGCTGCGGGAGTCCGAAGAGCCAGACCACGAGCGCCGCGGCCGGGTTTCGGGCGGGGGTGCGCGCATCATCAAACTGGTCCTGGCCCGCGGTGCCGAAGACGGCGACGCGCGTGGTGTCGGCGCGGTCCCAGACACCGAAGTCGATCCCCACGGTGGTCGTTGTCTTGGTCTGCGCGATGAAGTCGTCGGAGCCGTTGGCGTGCGCCTCAGTATTGATGGGTGTCACCGTCGAGATGGTCGCGACTCCCGTCGTCTTGCCAACCCCAACCGGGCCGACGAAGACGACCTCGGAATCTGAGTATGCGCCAATGATGGCGTCCGAGGGCATTGTCAGGTGTGGGTCCAGGTCATCGGCGGTGATGTCCTCGGCCTTTCCGTGGCGCCGCCCCGTGGTGGGCGTTTGAGTCATATCATTTCCTCAGGTTCGGTTTGGGGAGTGACACCCAAATTATCAGACTTTTCTTTCCATTTGTCTAATATTGCGGTATTCTGTGGTGGCAATCCGGGCCAGCGTGCACTTCCACCGTCCCAAACGGGTGCGTACCTGTGCGCCGTGACCAGCAATTACTCGCGAATACGAAAAGGAATCGAATGTCTCAGCAGGAGAATCTCAACAACTTCCTCAACGCCGTCTCTGAGGACCTCAGCGGCTTCATTGGCGCATCTGTCGTCGACATCAACACCGGTATGTCCCTGGTGTCCACCTCCCGCTACCCGGACTTCGACCTGGACATCGCGGCTGCGTACAACTCTGAGATGGTGAAGGCCAAGTTCAAGACCATGGAGGCGCTGGGCATCCAGGGTGGTCTGCAGGACATGCTGCTTACCCTGACCGACCAGTTCCACTTGATCAAGATTCTGGAAAATGACTTGTTCATCTACGTGGCGGTCGACTCCTCCCGGACCAACCTGGCGCTCCTGCGTACGGCCGTGAACTCGAACGTGAAGAAGTTCGGCCTGGCATGAACGCAAGTGCGGCCTGACGGCACTGATGACGCTGACGGCGCCGACTCCACCGACGGCACTGACGCCGAGCTGGTAGAAGCGCCGGACGCACCGGATATGCCGGAAGCGGAGGAGTACCACGGGGCCCACGAGCTGAGGGAAAGCAGGGACGAGGTAGTCGTCGAGAAGCCCGAGGCGACTCCGGAGGTCGACGAAGCGAAGCCGGAGGTGCGGCACGCGCCGCCGCATCGGAAAGCGTGGTGGCTGCCGTGGCGGTAGCCTGGCGTCATGCTTGATCGCGATGAACTGATTTTCAGCCAGACCAAGGCACTTGGTACCGACGAATTTGAAATCACCGACGGGCAGGGCCAGCTCGTCGGCACGGCGCGGCAAACGCTGCAGCTCGCCGATATGTTCCGTGGCTCGCGCGGGGTGGAGGTGTGCGACGCCCAAGGCACCCTCGTGCTTGGCGTGACCGACCCGGCGAATTTCCTCCGGGACTCCTACGAGGTGCGCCTGGCGGAGCCCGACATGGTGCTCGCTACACTGCGCAGCAAGTTTTCCCTGCTGCGCACCAAGCTCGACCTGGAGATCGCCGGCTTTCCCGGCGTGCAGATTGATGGCAAGCTGCTCGCCCTCAACTTTGACCTGACCAGCAACGGGCAGCCGATCGCGAGCATTAATGCAGAGTACACGGGCATGGGGCGCGCGTTTATGGGCAAGACCTCGTACCGGATTAGTTTCCAGCCGGGCCTGGACCAGCGTCAGCATGCGGCAATCCTCGGCACCGCGGTGGCGGTGGACATGCTGCGACGGAAGCGCCGAAACTCCTCCTAGCAGCGGTTTTCACCCCAACAAAAAGCGCCCCCAGCAGGATTCGAACCCGCGACCAGCCGGGTAGAAACCGGATGCTCTAATCCACTGAGCTATGGGGGCAGCGCTCACGAGGGCACCCGTACGCCCGGGCGCTCCGTGTAGCCCGCCTATTGTAGCGCAAGGCCAGTTAGGCACCCCAATCAATCAAAAGTAGGGTAGGGGGCATGTCTGAAGTGGGAGTTCACAAGCGGGCAGTGCGGCCCGCCTGGCCGGTGTACGTTGCAGTCTGCGTGATCGCCGCGGTGGTGGCGGGTGCGGTGGCGCAATCGTTCGCGGGGGCGTCGTTAAGCGCGCTCGGCATCCCTGATCCCGGTACGCTGACCACTGCCGGCCTGCCCGCGTTGCGCGGCGTCGCCTGGCTGCTGTTTGCGCTGTCGGTGGGGTCGTTTTTCCTCACCGCGTGGCTAATCCCGCCGACGCGGCGCGGCGAGGGCGCGGATCTGAACGGCGCGCAGCTCACCGTCGACGGGATCATCGCGTCGCGGACCGGCGGCTGGGCGCAGCTTGGCATCGCGCTTATCGGGTTGACGATGATTCCGCTCGTGCTTTCCGACGTCTCCGGCGAACCGCTCGGGGAGGTCATCTTCCAGCTCAGTGCCTGGTCCGTCGCGCTGGAGCAGGTGGCCGACGCGAAGGTGTGGCTGGTCACCGCCATCATCGCCGCGGTCGTTGGCGTGTGCGGACTCCTGGCGCGCAGCTGGTTTTCCCAGGTGGCGCTGTGTGGGGGCGCGTTGGCGTCGATAATGCCACTGGCGCTGACGGGTCACTCGGCGTCGGGCGGAAGCCACGACTTTGGCACGAACTCGCTGATCTGGCACCTGGTGTTCATGCTCATCTGGGTCGGCGGGCTCATGGCGCTGGTGGCGCACGGCCGCAGGCTGGGCCCCAACCTGGAGGGGGCGGCGCGGCGGTATTCCGCGGTTGCCCTGTTCGCGCTGCTGGTCATGCTGGTATCTGGGCTGACCAACGCGCTCATCCGGGTCCGGCTGTCCGACTTGCTCGACTACGCCTACGGCTGGGTGCTGGTGATCAAGTTTGCGGGCATTCTCGTGCTCGGCCTGATGGGATTTGCGCACCGCCAGCTCACGCTGCCGCAACTGGGTTCGCGCCCCGGCGCGTTCACCCGCTTCGCCCTCGTGGAGGTCGTGGTCATGGCGGCAATTGCGGGCCTGTCGGTCACACTCGGGCGCACCCCACCCCCGCCGCCGCTGGACCCGGACCTGACTGCGATGCAGGTGGCGCTGGGCTACAACCTTGCCGAGCCGCTCACGTGGGGCAACTGGCTGACGCAGTGGCGCCCGGAGCTGCTGTACAGCGTCATCGCGCTGCTGCTTGCCGTGTACTACCTGCACCTGGTGCGCCGCGTGCCCGGATGGCGCGCGTCTCGCACGGCGTGGTGGCTGCTCGGCTGCGCCACGGTGGTGGTCACGCTGAGCTCCGGGCTGGGGATGCACATGGCGGCCGCGTACTCCACGCACATGACAGTGCACATGATCCTCTCGATGGGCGCTCCCGTCTTCTTCGTGCTCGGCGCGCCGCTCACGCTGGTCCGCGAGGCCTACCCGGCCGGCGAGTTCAACCCGCGCCTGTGGGCGGAGAGCTTCCAGCACTCGCGCCTCGTCCGCGTGATCACCTACCCGCCGGTGTCCGCGGTGCAGTTCCTCGTGCTTTTCTACGTCATGTACGTCTTCCCCTCGCTGTATGAGCTGATGATCTCGGAGCACGCGGGCCACGTGATCATGAACGCCGTGTTCCTTGTTTCCGGCTACTTCTACTTCTGGGAACTTATTGGGCCGGACGAGCTGCCCGCGCGTCACTCGGCGAAAGTTCGCCTGGCGTGGCTGTGGATCGCCATGCCGTTCCACCTCTTTATGGGCGTGTACCTGATGCAGCTCAACTTCGTGCTTGGCGAGGATTTCTACCAGTCGCTGCAGCTCCCGTGGGATCCGGACCTGCTTGATGATCAAAAGGTGGGTGGCGGAATCGGCTGGGCGGCCGGTTCGTTCCCGCTGGTCATCGTGTTTGCGCAGCTGTTCCGCGCGTGGTTCGCGGAGGACAACCGGGAGGCGATCGAATCCGACCGCATGGCAGAAGAAACAGACGACGCGGAATGGCGTCGATACAACGAGATGCTCGCGCAATACAACCGCCGCTAACTGCCATTGTTCGGAGATTTCCCGCCACCCCTTTCCATTTCGTACGTTTCGTGTAAAAATGCTCATAACGGAGCAAACGCTTGTCGACGCCCCGTTGCACGAAACAAACGTCAAAGTTTAGGAAAGGGGGTGGCTCTTCCATGAGCCACTTGCACACTCACATCCACGGCAACCTGATTGATAACCCAGACCTTCGCGTGTTTAAGGACACCGATTCGGTGCTGTGTAAATTCCGCCTCGCCACCTCGCGCCGTCGCCCGACGGAGGAAAAGGATTCCTCCGGGAAGGTGCTGTGGGAGGACGTGGATCAGCTGTATATCGATGTCGAATGCTGGGGGCAGCTCGCCACCAACGTGGCGGCGTCGCTGAAGCGGGGACTGCCGGTTTCCGTCTGTGGCAAGTTGGTGACGGAAACGTGGCTGGTTGACGCGCCGGAGGGGGCCGAGCAGGAGAAGCTCAAGCGCTCAAAGATCGTGCTGAAGGCGACCCAAGTTGCGTTCGACCTGGCCCGCCACCAGGTCAGCTCGGTGCGTAGTGAGCCCGTTGGCAACACGCTGGCCGGCCAGGAACCGCTTCGGGCGAAGACGACGGAGGAGCTGACGCGCGACAGTCGCGGGGACGTTACTGACCGGTTGATGAGTGAGGAAGACGCCATCGGGCACGCGAAGCGCGCCAAAGAGCGCGAGCCCGTGTTGGTCGGCGCGGCCGCCGGCGGTGGCGGCGCGGGTGGTGCAAACGCAGCAGATTCCGCAGACTCTTCGGATTCCGCGGACGCCGAGGGGGTGCCGTTCTAAGCCGTTACTTCACCCAACGCTGATCTGTCGCTGCTTCCCCGCGCGCGATGCCTGGTCTGGTGCAGGCAGTCAGGCCATGTGGAGGCCCCGAAATGATGTAGTCTGTGGAAAGCATTTACGCCAATTTCGCAGTCGAATTCACAAGAGGGGACTTCACGTGGCTGAATTCATCTACACGATGAAAAACGTTCGCAGGGCCATCGGTGACAAGGTCATTCTGGACAACGTCACTATGGCTTTCTACCCCGGCGCCAAGATCGGTGTCGTGGGCCCCAACGGCGCTGGTAAGTCGTCGTTGCTCAAGATCATGGCGGGAATTGACCAGCCGAACAACGGCGAGGCATTTCTCCAGCCCGGCGCGTCGGTGGGCATCCTGCTGCAGGAGCCGCCGCTGAACGAGGAGAAGACGGTCCGCGAGAACGTCGAGGAGGGCCTCGGCGACATTTTTGAAAAGAAGGCCCGCTTCGAGCAGATCGCCGAAGAGATGGCGACGAACTACTCTGACGAGCTCATGGAGGAAATGGGCAAGCTCCAGGAGGAGCTCGACGCGGCCGACGCGTGGGAGGTCGACTCCAAGATCGAGCAGGCGATGGAAGCGCTGCGCTGCCCGCCGTCGGATTCCCCGGTGACCAACCTGTCGGGTGGTGAGCGCCGTCGAGTGGCGCTGGCGAAGCTGCTGCTGTCCGAGCCCGACCTGCTCCTGCTGGACGAGCCGACCAACCACCTCGACGCGGAGAGTGTGCTGTGGCTGGAGCGCCACCTGCAGGACTACCCGGGCGCCGTCCTTGCTGTGACGCACGACCGCTACTTCCTGGACAACGTCGCGGAGTGGATCTGCGAGGTTGACCGTGGCCAGCTCTACCCGTACGAGGGCAACTACTCCACCTACCTGGAGAAGAAGCAGGAGCGCCTCCAGGTCGCGGGCAAGAAGGACCAGAAGCTGCAGAAGCGCCTGAAGAAGGAGCTGGACTGGGTTCGCTCCTCGCCGAAGGCTCGCCAGGCAAAGAACAAGGCCCGCCTGGAGCGTTACGAAGAGATGGCGGCAGAGGCGGAGAAGTACAAGAAGCTGGACTTTGAGGAGATCCAGATCCCGACCCCGCAGCGCCTGGGCAATAAGGTCGTCGAGGTGGAAAACCTGAACAAGGGCTTCGACGGGCGCACGCTGATCAAGGACCTCTCGTTCACCCTGCCGCGCAACGGCATCGTTGGCGTGATCGGCCCGAACGGCGTGGGTAAGACCACCCTGTTCAAGACCATCGTGGGTCTCGAGGACCCGGATTCCGGCGACGTTGAGGTGGGCTCGACAGTCGAGCTGTCCTACGTGGACCAGAACCGCGCCAACATCGACCCGGAGAAGACGGTGTGGGAGGTCGTCTCGGACGGCCTGGACTACATCCACGTTGGCCAGAACGAGATGCCCTCGCGCGCGTACCTGTCCGCCTTCGGCTTCAAGGGTGCTGACCAGCAGAAGCCTTCCAAGGTCCTCTCCGGCGGTGAGCGCAACCGTCTCAACCTGGCGCTCACGCTGAAGCAGGGCGGCAACCTGATCCTGCTCGATGAGCCCACCAACGACCTCGACGTGGAAACCCTGGGCTCGCTGGAAAACGCGCTGCAGGCATTCCCGGGCTGCGCCGTGGTCATCTCGCACGACCGCTGGTTCCTGGACCGCACCTGCACCCACATCCTCGCCTGGGAAGGCAACGTTGAGGAAGGCCAGTGGTACTGGTTCGAAGGCAACTTCGGCGACTACGAGAAGAACAAGGTCGAGCGACTGGGCGAAGAGGCCGCGAAGCCGTCCCGCGTCACGCACCGCAAGCTGACGCGCTAGGCACACGCTTCTCGACGCCACCCGGCCTCCCGCTTCACGCCCCGCACCGAGAGCCAGCTCACACTGGTTCCGTGGCGGGGCGTTGATTGTGGGGTAGCATGTCGGCAGTACGTGCACCGCATACCCGCGAAGTTTGGAGTGGAGAATATGGCTGAGCAACCAGGACACGGCGAGACCGCAAGCGCGAACGGCGCCGGGGCCCCGCATACTCACAAGGTTTCGCTGCGCTGGGGCGACTTTGACCGGTACGGCCACGTCACCAACTCCGCCTACATCGAGCTCGCCCAGGAGGCGCGCCTGGCGTTTGCGCAGCAGTTCTTCGAGGCGCAGGGCCACGAGTTCGTCGTGTTTGTCCGCCGCGTTGACGCGGACTACATCCGCCCGCTGCTGCCCAACACTACCGAGGTCACCGTGGACACCGAGGTTGTGCGGCTGGGCAACACCTCCTTCACCACGCGCCAGGAGATTAAGGACGCGCAAGGCCACATCTGCTGCGTGGTGGAAACCGTGCAGGTCACCGTGGACACCGCGACGACGTCTCCGCGACAGATCACCCAGAAGGAAATCGGCATCCTGACCCGCGTTGCCTCGAGCATCGACGAAGCTGGCGAGGAGTAAATGGAGTCCCTCCGCATTACGGACGGCGCTCCGGGGCTGACAGCGCTGATCGGCCGGGCCACCGGCCTCGACGCCTCCGCGTCGGCCCGGTTCCAGTCGCTCGACGCAGGCGCCCCCGCGGTCGACGTCTATGTCACAACTCCCTTCGACTGCATCGCGTCGCGCCGGGTGAGCGGCGAGGCCTCTCGCGATGGGGCAGTGGTGGCGGCGAGCGATCTGTTGGCTGCGTTGCAGGCAGGCAGTGCCGAAGTTGGTGCGGCGCGGGACCCCAACTGGCCCGGCGCTCTGCCCCCGCGCGAGGGGTTTACGGTGCGCGACGAGGTGCCAGTTTCGGTGGCGCGCCAGCTCGCCGACAAGGGACGAGAGCTTGCCCGCCAGTTTTCCGGGCCGATGGGGCCGCCGAAGTCGCTGTTGGACTCGACGGTGCTGACCGCCGACGCGGAGTCTGCAAGCCCAGTGGAGATCCCCATGCGAATGATTTTTACCTGCACGTCGCTGGGGTTTATCCCGGGCTTTGCTGCCCCCATTGACATCCCGCGCCACCTGCGAGTGTCCACCGCGGGGCGCTGGGTGCGTCTCGACGCCCCGTTTGGGTCCGTCTACCACTCAACAGGACTCGGGCTGTTCGTCTAATCGCCCTCGTTTAGTACGCGCGCGGACCCTGGTTGATCATCATGTAGGCGACGCGCTGCATGTGGTTCCACAGGGCGAAGCGGTACGCCTCGGGAAGCTCCTCGTCCGAAAACTGGTTCAGCGAATTTTCCATGAGGTGCAGCCACCTATCCGCCTCTGGCTCGCCGATGGGGAAGGGGAAGTGGCGGCGCCGCAGCATGGGGTTGCCGCGCTTTTCCTGGTAGGTCCGGGGACCGCCCCAGTACTGCACGAGGAACCAACGGAGCCGGTCCTGCGCGCCGTCCCAGTCCTGGTCCGGGTACATCGGGCCGATGAGGTCGTCTTCTTTGACCTGGTTGTAAAAGCCTTCGACGAGGCGTTGGAAAAAGTCGGCGCCAAGGGCGTCGTAAAGCGAATGCTCCTGCGGGTTACTGGTCATTGGAGGGCCCTCTTTCGGTGATCTTGTCGCGCGGGTCATTGCGCACGAGGGTGGGTTCGGAGCCCGGCAGGCGGACGTCGGCTTCCTGCATCGCCTCGAGGATCTGCTCGTACATGAAACGACTCACGCCCCACTGCGCGCCGGGCATGGTGTTTACGGTAACGCGGTAGGTGAGGTGGTCGGTAGTGAAGCTGGATACGCCGAGGAGCTCGGGCTCGCCGATGATGTCGCGGCGGATGCGCTCGCTCTGAGCAGCGGCGCGGGCGGCATCCAGGATCACGTCTGCGGCCTTCGATGGGTCAGCGAACAGGGAGACGGGGACCTCCATGCGGGCGACCGAGAAGCGATCCGAGTTGTTGCCAACCTGCTCGATGTCGCCGTTGCGGATGTACCAGAGCGTGCCGTCGATGTCGCGCAGCGTGGTGATGCGCATGGTCATGTCCTCCACGGTGCCTTCGACGTCATTGACGGCGATGACGTCGCCCACACCGTACTGGTTCTCAAGCAGGATGAACATGCCGGACAGGAAGTCCTTGACCAGCGACTGCGCGCCGAAGCCGAGGGCGACACCAACGATGCCGGCGGAGGCCACGAGCGGGGCGACGTTCACGCCGAGCTGGTCCAGGATGGCCATGATGGCCCATACCCAGATGACAATGGCCACCGCAGAGCGACCCACGTTTGACAGGGTGCGGATGCGTGCCTGCCGGCGCTGCTCCTGCGAGCGCGCCTGTGGCGAATCAACGTCGCGTTCCCCGCGCCGGAAGGGCACGCCGCTGCCCGGGTTCTTGATTGCGTTTTCGGCACCGCGGCGGATCAGGCGGTTGAGCACCCACTGCAGCACGGAGGCCACGAGGATGATCAGGAGGATCCACAAGGGGCGGGTGACAAAGTTTTGCTGCGTGTCGGGGTCGTTCCACCAGGTGGAGAGGCCGGAGACGGCGCTGTCAACGCGCGCCTCGGTGCCGTTCGATGCTGCTGCGAGAAGTGTTGTTGTATAGCTCATCAGGTGCAATCTTAACCGGCTGGATGTGCCGGTGCTGGCCAGACGGAACGAACGTCCTGTGCATAAAATTCGCCCATTCCGCACCCAAAATGAACCGCTTGGTCTACACTTCGGGGAAACTTCCCCTCGCTGCACGGATGCGTCGCACGGAGGGGCCGCGACGACAAGAAAGGTACCGCGATGACCTCTGGGTTCTCCACAGATTCAATTCACGCTGGGTACGAGCCTGACAGCCTGTACGGACCGATCAATGCGCCGATCTACGCCTCCACCACATTCGCGCAGGACGGGTTGGCCAAGCTCCGCGGCGGGTACGAGTACACGCGCGTGGGTAACCCGACCGTGACCGCGCTGGAGAAGACCGTCGCCGCGCTGGAGGGGGCGGACTACGGCGTGGCGTTCGCCTCCGGAATGGCGGCGATTGACTCCCTACTGCGCATCCTGCTCAAGCCCGGGGACCACATCGTCATCGGGAACGACGCCTACGGCGGCACCTACCGCCTCATCCAACAGGTCTTCACGCTGTGGGGCGTGGAGAACTCGGTGGTGGACATTACGGACACCGACGCGGTCACTGCGGCGATCCAGCCCAACACCAAGGTGATTTGGGTGGAGACTCCGACGAACCCGCTGCTAAACATCGCGGACATCACGGCAATCAGTAGGTCCAAAGGTGCAGCAACCCTCGTCGTAGACAACACGTTCGCCTCTCCTTACCTGCAAAAGCCATTCGAGCTGGGCGCGGACGTGGTGCTGCACTCCACCACCAAGTACATCGGTGGCCACTCTGACGTCGTTGGCGGCATCGTGTGTGGCAAGGATGCGAAGCTGGAGGAGGACCTGCGCTTCTTCTTTGGCTGGGTCGGCGCGATCCCGTCACCGTTTGATACCTACCTCACCGCCCGTGGTCTGAAGACGCTTGCGGTGCGCATGGACCGCCACTGCGATAATGCCGAGGCGGTCGCCGATTTCCTCCAGCGCCAGGACTGTGTGGCCAAGGTCCACTACCCGGGGCTTGCCTCGCACCCCAACCACGAGGTGGCGAAGCGCCAGATGACGCGCTTCGGCGGCATGGTGTCTGTCGAATTCCAGACCGAGGAGCAGGCGAAGGCATTTTGCTTGTCCACGAAGCTGTTCTGCCTCGCAGAATCGCTCGGTGGAGTAGAGAGTCTGGTCGAGCACCCGGCGACCATGACACACCTGGCGGTCAACGGGTCGGCGCTCGAGGTCCCGCCGGAGCTGGTTCGCATCTCGGTGGGCATCGAGGACGTGGACGATCTCATCGCCGACCTCGAGCAAGCCGTGGCGGCGTTGTAAGCCGGACGCTAGGAAGCTCGGTGCGGCGAGTTCGCCTGGTGCCCTCGTTATACCTTCGGGTGCATAAATTGCATCGAGGTTGAACCCCTAATAAGGGGGTAATTTCGAGGCTTTTCATGCATGGCATGTATGTTCGGTCGGATTGTACCTTTTGGGGGTGATTGGGGGAGGTGTACACCCCGTTTAGGTGTGTGCTGCCAGGGTCGGAAAGGGTGACGTTCGTCCAGGTTTAGACCATTGGTTTGATAACAACTGTCGGACGGGCATGTCGAAAGAATGCAGGGTAACTGCATCCTTTGTTGATTAACGTTGATCGAAGAGAAATTTACACAGCAGTTTTCAACAATTTTGACGGCCGCGTGTAAGTGAACGTAAATCTACGGCCGAGTTGCTCGTCTTGGGAGTTTTCCCTTGCGCGAGGGAGGGCGAGGGAAGGTATCTATGGCGACGAAACCGGCGTATCTCCGTATCGCGGAGACGCTGCGCACCAGGATTGAGTCTCACGAACTCAAGCCCGGTGACAAGCTCCCACCCGAGCGCGAGCTGGTCGACCAGTTCCACGTCGCCCGGATGACAGTGCGGCACGCGCTTGATGTGTTGCAGCTGGAAGGCATCATTGAGCGCAAGCGCGGCCGAGCCGGGGGCACGTTTGTGCGCGCGCTGCCGCCCGTCGTGGACCTCAACGGGTCGACCGGGTTGGCGGCGCAGCTGGAGGAGAAAGGGGTGGACATCGTCTCCAAACTGCTGTTTTCCGGACGCATCACCCCTCCTCGGGTCGTTGCCGCGGCCTTTGGGGACGCCGGAACCGACGCCGAGCTCGGCGACGGGGCCAGCGACGGGGCCAGCGACAAGGTGTATGCGGAGGAGCGTGTGCACTACGCCGACGGGGCCCCGGCGTTTTCGGAGACACTCTACGTGCGCCCAGGATACGAGGAAGGCTACGCCGTGAGCAGCCTGACTTTGACGGCGGACAGGCGGCCGGAGGCGGCAACTCTGCGCGAGGACGTGGTCACCCCCGGCGTGGCTACAGATGTGGAGCGCGGTCGGCTCCAGATGGCGGCGAATGCGCCACTGCAGCGCGTGACCCGCAAGCTGTACGAGGGGAGCCTCGTCGTCGCCTACGCCACCATCGTCGTCCGGCCGGACGTGGCGCAGCTCCGCACGGTCACGCGCTTCTAGCGCCGCGCCTTAGCAGCCCTCGCCAGCGCCTACAGTGCCTTCAGCGCCTTCAGCGTCTGCAGCGCGGTTGCGCACGGCGCGCGCAACTCGGTCCTGGCCCTCGGCGAGGATGCGCTTGAGGCCGGCGGGCACGGAGGCGTCGTCAAGCAATGCGTCCGCCTTGCGCACGGCCTCTTCGGAGATCGCCCAGGTCGGGTACATGCCCTCGAGGGTGCGCTGCGCCATCTCATTGGTCAGACGGTCCCACAGCGCCGGCGCGACGCGGAAGTACTCGTCGGTGAACGCGTCGAGCTCGTCACCGTTGAACTTCAGCCCGTCCATGAGGTAGCGCGCCTCCAGGTTGGTCAGGTCCTCGTTGACCAGCGTGTCCCATGCCCATCGCTTCTCGACGGTCGCGCGGCACCGCAGCCGCGAAATCACACCTTCGGACGAGGTGTCCTCTTCCTTATCCGCGTCCTCGAGCGGCGCCTCGCCGGCGGCGATGAGGCTGGTCAGGGCCAGCCAGCGCACCTCCTGATTGTCCGAGCGCTCGAGCAGCTGCTTGAGGTAGTCCACCGTCTCCGGCGTCGGGGCGAGGCGGGCAAGTGCGCGGTCGAAAATTGCGGCCGGCTCGGCGCCGCGGAAGGCGTCGTTGAGCAGGCGGAAGCCCTCGGCCTGCCAGGCGGGGTCGACGTACTGCTTGACCGCCAGGGTGGCCTGGGCGAGCAGGCGCTCCTGCACGCTCGGCTGGTCCTCGGCGGCGCCGTGCTTGGCCACCAGGCGGACGAACTCGCGGGCAGGGAGCTGGCCGTCGCGCACGGACTCCCACAGCGACGACCACACGAGGGTGCGCGCCAGCGGGTCGGTGATCTCACCCAGGTGGTCCAGGGCGAAGCGCTGGTGCGCGGGGGTCAGGCCCATCTTGCAGTAGGTGAGGTCTTCGTCGTTGACCAGAGCCAGGTCGTGGTCGACTCCGGCGAGCTCCGGCACCTCGGTGCGCGCACCGTCGACGTCGAGGGTGACGTGGTGGGTGCGGGTGACGGAGCCGTCGATAAGCGAATAGAGCCCCACGGTAACCCGGTGGGTGCGCATGACGTCGGATTCCTGCACGACGGCGAAGGAACCCTCGGTGATTTCCGGGCGCAGCGCGGAGACACCGGTGGTGCGCAGCCACTGCTCGGACCAGCTGGACAGGTCGCGGCCCGAGGACTTCTCCAGCGCGGAGAGCAGGTCAGCGAAGGTGGCGTTGGCGTGGGCGTGGTTGGTGAAGTGCTCGTGGACGCCGGCGAAGAACTCGTCGCGGCCGACGTAGGCCTGCAGCTGCTTGAGTACCGACGCGCCCTTGGCGTAGGTGATGCCGTCGAAATTCTGCTCCGCTGTCTCGATGTCGGGCGCGTCCGCCGCGATCGGGTGCGTGGTAGGCAGCTGATCCTGCTGGTAGGCCCACGCCTTCTCCACGGCGGCGAAAGTGGTCCAGGCGTCCGGGTACTCGCCGATCTCGGTCTGCGCGATGGCGGCGGACCAGGTGGCGAAGGACTCGTTGAGCCACAGGTCGTCCCACCACTGCATGGTGACCAGGTCGCCGAACCACATGTGCGCCATCTCGTGCAGGATGGTGTCGTTGCGCCGCTCCAGGCGGTACGGGGTGGGCTCGGAGGTGAACACGTACTCGTCGCGGAAGGTCACCGCGCCGGCGTTTTCCATCGCGCCCATGTTGTACTCGGGGCAGAAGATTTGGTCGTACTTGCCAAAGGGGTAGGCCACGCCGAAGTTCTTGTGGTAGTAGGCGAAGCCGTCCTTGGTCTGGCGGAACAGGCGGTCGGCGTCCAGGTGCTCCATGAGGGAGGCGCGGGCGTAGATGCCCAGGGGGATCTCGCCGTGCTCGTCGGAGTAGGTGTCGGTGACGTGCTCGTACTCGCCGGCGATCACGGCGATGAGGTAGGTGGACAGGGGGTAGTCCACGGTGGCGGACCAGGTGTTGCCCTCGCGCGTGGTCGGCGCATTGAGGACCACGGTGTAGGACTCCGGTGCGGTCACCGCGATGTGGTAGGTGGCCTTGATGTCCGGCTGGTCGAAGCAGGCGAAGACCTTCATCGCCATCGCGGGCTCGAACTGGGTGTAGAGGTAGTCCTTGTTGTCCACCGGGTCGGTGAATTTATGCAGGCCCTCGCCGGTGCGGTTGTAGGTGATGGTGGCGTCGACGCTGAGGGTGTGTTGGCCGTCGGTAAGCGAAAGCTCGCGGCCCTCGACGGGCGAGCCGTCCAGGGTGGCCGTGAACGAGTCCGCGACCAGGTCGAAGGAAGTTTCGCCGGCACGGGAATCGAAGGTGACCGTGGTGCGCGAGCGGAACTGCTCGGCGCCAGTAACGTCGAGCTCGATGGAGTAGTGGACGTTGGAAATGAGGGCGGCGCGGTGCTGCGCGTCGGCCCGAGTCAGATTTGTTTTCATGGCCCCAACATACTCGGACGCACGAAGTGGCTACTGTGGGGGCCAACCGCTCACACGAAGGAGAATGTAATGACCCAACAAGTCACTTTTTGGTTCGATGTTTCTTGCCCATTTTGCTGGCTGACCTCCCGCTGGATCAAGGAGGTCGAGCAGGTGCGCGACATCGAGGTCGAGTGGGTGCCGATGTCCCTGAGCGTGCTCAATGACGGCCGCGACCTCTCGGAGACCTACGCCCGCATGATGGAGGCGAACTGGGGCCCGGCCCGCGTGTTCACCAAGGTGAAGGACGAATTCCCCGACAAGATCGACGAGCTGTACACGATGATGGGCACGCTCGTGCACACCGAGGGCCAGGGCGGCAAGCAAGGCTTTGGCGGATACGACGAGATCATCGGCGTGGCCCTCGACGCGGTCGGTCTGCCGCCGCAGCTGGCGGATGTGGCCAACTCCGAGGTCGTCGACGACCAGCTGCGCGCCTACCACCAGCAGGCCATGGACAACGTCGGCGACGAGGTCGGCACGCCCGTGGTCAAGCTCGGCGACACCGCCTTCTTCGGCCCAGTGATCACCCGCGTGCCCAAGGGCGAGGAGGCGGGCAAGCTTTTCGACGCCTCCGTGTCCCTCGCCTCCTTCCCCTACTTCTTCGAGCTGAAGCGCTCGCGCACCGAGGACCCGCAGGTCCGCGAACAGGCGTAGGGGCCCTAACCGGGCCGGGCGGCAGGTAGGCTTGTGCGCATGCGAATTTACCTTGGAGCAGACCACGCTGGTTTCGAGCGAAAGAACCAGATCAAAGCCCACCTGGAGCACGCAGGCCACGAGGTCATCGATTGCGGCGCCCACGAGTACGACGCCGCCGATGACTACCCGGCGTTTTGCATCGCCGCCGCTGAAGCAGTGGTGGCGAACCCGGGCTCGCTCGGCATCGTGCTGGGCGGCTCCGGCAACGGCGAGCAGATCGCCGCGAACAAGGTGAAGGGCGCGCGCTGCGCCCTGGCCTGGTCCGAGGAGACGGCGAAGCTGGCGCGCGAGCACAACAACGCCCAGCTCATCGGCATCGGTGGGCGCATGCACACCGAGGAGGAGGCGCTGAAGATCGTCGACGCCTTCGTCGCCCAGCCATGGAGCGAGGAGGAGCGCCACCAGCGCCGCATTGACATCCTGGCGAAGTACGAAGAGACCGGTGTGGCTCCGGAGGTGCCGGGTAACCCAGCGCAATCCTAAAATCCCGGTTACGCTTCTGTGCATGAGCGCACAGCCCGAGCACTACATCATTACGCAGGGCGGGGCCGCATGCCCCGTGATCATCCACGTCCCGCACTCCTCGCGCGAGATCCCCGAGGAGGTGGCCGCTGACTTCGTCGCCACCGACGCGCAGCTGGCGCAGGAGCTCGACCGCGTGACGGACGACGGCACGCTTGAGCTCGCCACCGCCGCCCGCGAGCAGTCCGGGGTGGACGCGTGGATGATCGTGAACAACCTGTCGCGACTGGTGGCGGACCCGGGGCGGTTCTCCAACGAGCGCGACTCGATGGACGCCTCAGGCCGCGGCGCCGTCTACATGAAGCTTGGCGACGGCAACCTGCTGCGCCCCGCGGGCTTTGACACCACCGAACTGCGCGCGAAGTACTACGAGCCCTACGCAGAGGCCGTCACCGAGCTCACCCGCGGTCGCCTGGACGCCCTCGACGGCGCGGTGATCGTGGACGTGCACTCCTACTCCAACCAGCCCGACGAGTACCAGATCCACCCCGGCACGCTGCTGCCGGACATCTGCATCGGCACCCACTCGATCCATACCCCGGCGCTGCTTGCGGACGTGACCGACCGCGAGTTCACCGCCGCCGGGTTCAACGTGGAGCGCAATACCCCGTTCACCGGCGTGTACATCCCCGTCGAGTTCACCCAGAACATGAAGGTGCTGGGCGTGATGATCGAGGTGCGCAAGGACATCCTGAGCAGTGAGCGGGCGGCCGACGTCGCGGCGGCGCTGGCCAAGGTGATCCGCCACGCGGAGGAGATCGCGCAATCCGAGGTCGGCCGCCCGCTCTAGACCGAGCTACCGCGGCGGCGCAGGAACGCCGAGTGCCCGGGCCATCCGCGCAAACGCATCGCGCTCCAACGCGCCAGAGCCGGCGGGGATACTCGCCCACAGGTCCACGCCCGTGACCACGGGCAGCTCCTCAAGGTTGAGCCGCGTCGCCAGATCCGGCTCCGCGGGCAGCATGCCGCCGATAAGCCCGGCGACGCGCACACCGCGGCGCGTCGCCTCGCGCACCGTCAGTTCCGCGGCGTTGAGGCTGCCCAAGCCCAGCGAGGTCACGACAACGATGGGTGCGTCCAGCTCGGCGGCGATGTCGGCGATGGTGTAGTCGTCCGCAAGCCGCACCAGCAGGCCGCCCGCGCCCTCCACGAGAGTGACGCCGCGGCCGCCGTCCTCGGCGTCGAGCGCCCGGATCCAATCGCAGACCTCGCCCAGCGGCGGGACCTGCATGCCGGCGCGCCGGGCCGACAAGTTGGGGGCGAGCGGCTCGGGGAAGCGGACGTACTCGTGCGTGGCCACGCCGGTGAGACGGTCGACCGTGTTGGCGTCGCCGGAGCCGTCCGGTTCTCCGGTCTGCAAGGGTTTGGCCACGCGCACGGCCGTCCCGTCCGCCTGCCACGCCGATGCGAGCGCCGCGGTGGCGATGGTTTTGCCCACGTCAGTGTTTGTACCGGTGACGACAACAATCATTGGTCCTGCTCCTGTGTATCTTTGTGTGCGGCTGCGGCCGCTTCAGCCGCAGCGACCACGGCCCGACCAATCTGCCGGACCTGGTCCTCGGTGCATACAAACGGCGGCATGGTGTAGATGTTGCGCCCGAACGGCCTGATCCACACGCCGTGATCGACCGCGGCCTGCGTGGTGGCGGCCATGTCCACGTCGAACGCCATCTCCACCACGCCGATTGCGCCGAGAACCCGCACGTCGGCGACGCCGGCAATGTCGCGCGCGGGCGCAAGTGCCTGGGTAAGCCAGGTTTCGATGTTGCGGGTCTGCTCGCGCCAGTCGCCCTCGGCGATAATGTCGGTCGCCTCGGCTGCCACGGCGCAGGCAAGCGGGTTGCCCATAAACGTGGGCCCGTGCATGATCGCCGACGGCTCCATGCCGGCCGCGACCTCGTCGGTGGTGAGCACCGCGGCGAGCGTCATGAACCCGCCCGTGATCGCCTTGCCCACGCACAAGATGTCGGGGACCACGCCGTTGTCCAGGGTGGTGAACAGTTGGCCGGTGCGCCCGAAACCGGTGGCGATTTCGTCGGCAAGCAACAGCACCCCGTGCTTCGTGCACAGCTCGCGCACGCCGCGGACCAACTCGGCGTCGTGGAAGCGCATGCCGCCTGCTCCCTGCACCACAGGCTCGATGACCACGGCGGCGACGTCGTCGTCCATGAGCTGCTCAAACTCGGCAAGGTACGCGGCGCGCTCGTCCTCGCTCGCCCCGCGCACGGGTGGGGCGGGGGCGAAACGCTGCTCGGCGAGCACGCCCTGCCACATCGAGTGCATGCCACCGTCGGGATCGCACACGCTCATCGCGGCGAACGTGTCGCCGTGGTAGCCGGAGCGCCACGTGAGCAGGCGGTTGCGCTCCGGGTGTCCGGTGCCGCGGGCGTACTGCAGCGCCATCTTGATGGCCACCTCCACGGAGACCGAGCCCGAGTCCGCGAGGAAGACGCGGCTGTAGTTTGGTCCGTCGGCGCCGCCGGTAAGCGCCAACAGGTTGTGAGTCAGGCGCGCTGCCGGTTCGTGGGTGAGCCCGCCGAACATGACGTGCGACATGCGGTCGATCTGTTCGTGGGCGGCGCGGACCAGGCGGGGGTGCCCGTGGCCGTGGGCTGCGGCCCACCAGGACGACATGGCGTCGATAAGCGTGCGCCCGTCGGCGAGCTCGAGGAAGACGCCGCTGGTGCGGGCGACGGGCAGGTTGCCTGAGCCGGGCGCGGCGTAGGGGTGCCAGATGTGCGCGGTGTCGATCGCGGTGATCTCGTCGGGCGTCATTGGGGCCTTTCATTGGTGCAGCTGGTGGCGATATTGAACACTGTACAAGGCGGGGTGTAGGTTGGGTCACATGACCTACTTTTCGGTGCGCATGCGCGCGAGCTCCAACGGTCGGCACATCTCTGGCGCAGAACGCATCGTGCCCGCAGAGCACGTGTCGGCCACCTGCGGGCAGCTTGCGCAGCGCGCGTTGGACCACCCAAAGGGGGTGGCGGCCGAGACACACCTCACGGTGGAGGCGCTCGACCCCGATGCGATCCGGCGCGTCCCCGCGCTCGCCGTGGAGGTGGCGGAGTGCGCCAACCCAGGTGAGGCGCAGCAGGTGATCCGCGCGCTGCTCGCGCCGCTGACCCCGCACGCCGACGCCCTGGTCCGCGACACGTTCGCCGCACGGGACATGCGCGGCGCCATGCTCGTGTGCGCGGGCGCCGGCGCGCGGCTGGAACCCGACCACGAGCGCGGCGTACGCGTGAGCCACGTCGATGGCGCAGCTGCAGTCGACACCACGGCCGCGCCCGGCAAGGACGCCGCCCGTGAGGCGCTCGTCCTCAGCAGCAAGGTCGCCGCACACCCCGACGTGCTCGCGGAGCTGTGCATCTCCGATGACCCCGACTACACCACCGGCTACGTCGCCCACGCCGGCACGTACACGCGCATCCCCAACATCAAGCCGGTCGGCTCGCCCGCGGGTGCGCGCGCCTTCCTCGTCCGCGAGGGCGCCGACATCGCCGCGCTCTTCCGCTACCTGGAGCGAGAACCGGTGTTGGTGCGCGTTCCGTCGCAGGAGGACGCGCAGTGACCCCCGGCCAGCCACCGCGGGCCGAGACGCTTGCCGACGTCGCCGCTGCCAACCTCGACGACTGGCGCGCCCGTGGCCTGTGGCGCAGCCCGTCCGTCTTCGCCACCGCCCAGCGCGCCGAGGCGAGCCTCCGGGACGGGGCACACCGCACCGACGCGGTCCTGTTCAGCTCCTCGAACTACCTTGGGTTCGCCGAGGATCCGCGCCTGGCTGAAGCCGCTATCGCCGCGATCCGGACCTTTGGTGCGGGCTCGGGCGGCTCCCGCCTCACCACCGGCACCAACGAGCTCCACCTGGCCGTCGAGGCCGCGTGCGCGCGCCTGACCGGCTACGACGATGCAGTACTTTTCGCCACCGGCTACCAGGCCAACGTGTCCACCCTCCAAGCCCTCGCCGCCGCGTGCGCGAGCGCGGGCGGCCTCACGATCGTCTCGGACGCGCGCAACCACGCCAGTATCATCGACGGCTGCCGCCTAGCCAAAGCCAGCGGCGCCGAGGTCCGCGTCACCCCGCATCGCGACGTCGGGGCCGTCGCCCGCGCCCTGTCCCAGCGCACGACCGCCCACGCGCTCGTGGTCACCGACGGCCTGTTCTCCATGGACGGCGTCTGCGCGCCGCTGCCCGCACTGCTCGAGGTCTGCCGGGAGCACGGCGCCTGGAGCATGCTTGACGACGCCCACGCCATCGGCACCATCGGCGCCACCGGCCGCGGCCTCCCCGAGTACTTCGGTGTGCGCCCCGACATCCAGCTCATGACCGCCAGCAAGGCGCTCGGAGCGGAGGGCGCCGCCGTGGCGACCAACGCGCCGGTTGCCCAACTCCTGCGCCAGCAAGCGCGCTCCTTCGTCTTTTCTACTTCACCGGCGCCGGCGACCTGCGCAGCGATCACCGCCGCGGTCGAGGTCCTCGAATCCGACCCAAGGCCGGTGCAGCGCCTGCACGCCAACATCGCCCGCTGGTACGCCAACCGCGGCGAAGGCGCGATCGATCCCGCGGGCGCCGGCCCCATCATCCCGGTCCACGTGGGCGAGGAGGACGCCGCGATGCGGGCGTCTGCTCAGCTGCTCGAGCGCGGGTTTATCGTGCCCGCCATCCGTTGGCCCACCGTGGCCCGCGGGCAGGCGATCCTGCGCGTTACCCTTATGGCGACGCACACGCCAGCGCAGATCGACGCCCTGTGCGCCGAGCTCGCGGCGCTGGGAATTGAAGGCTACATGTCCGCGTAGTGCGCGGGGTGCGGCCCGAATCGGCCGAACTCCTCCTCGTCAAGCGCAATCATGGCGGCCATCTCGTCGTGGCTGAGCTCGAAGTCGAAGATGTTCAGGTTCTCCGCCATGCGCTCCGGCGAGTTGGTCTTGGGGAAGACGATCACCCGGTTCTGCAGGTGCCAGCGCAGCACCACCTGGGCGGGCGTCTTCCCGTGCGCCTCGGCGGCGTCGGTGATCTCCGGGTAGTCGGAAAGGTCCAGGTTGCCGCCGCCCAGCGGCGCCCACCCCTCGATGGCCACCCCGTGTACCCGCATCGCGTCGAGCTCCTTCCACCGCTGGAACAGCGGGTGCAGCTCGACCTGGTTGACCGCCGGGGTGACGTCGGTGGCCATCTCCAGGTCGTGGATGTGGCCGGGGAGGAAGTTCGAGACGCCGATGGAGGTGGTCAACCCCTGCTCGCGCAGCTGGACCATGGATTTCCACGCGTCCACGTAGGCACCCTGCGACGGGACCGGCCAGTGGATCAGGTACAGGTCCACGTGGTCCAACCCCAGGCGCTCGAGGGACTCGGACAGCGCCGCGTCGGCGTCGCGGTGCCGGTCGTTCCACAGTTTCGTGGTCACGTACAGCTCGTCGCGGGGCACGCCGGAGGCGGCAATAGCGCGGCCAACGCCCTCCTCGTTGTGGTAGATGAAGGCGGTGTCCAGGTGCCTGTACCCGGCCTCAAGCGCGGCGAGGGTGAGTTCCTCAGCGAGGGCCGGGTCGACGCGGTGCAGCCCGTACCCGAGTTGGGGGATCAGGGTGCCGTCGTTGAGTTTGAGCTCGGGAATCGTTTCCGTCATGGCCGACATCGTAGTCGGACGGGGTGACGGGGGCGTCGATAAGCGACTGCCCCTAGCGCTGCGTCACGTTGCCAGTGCGTGCAGCGATGGGCGCGACGAACATTGGCCGGGCGAGCGCCCAACCGCCCGCGATGACCGCGATGGCGATGACGAAGAGGATCGTGCCCGTCCACCCGGTCGGGTCATCGGTGGCGGCGAACATCGCGTTGAGGTTGCCGCGCACGCCTGTGGTGAATACGAGCGCGACGTGGATGATCACGAACAGGACGAAGAACAGCATGGTGGGGAAGTGGAGCGCGCGAGCCACGCGCATGGAAATGAAGTTCCACTGCCTCGGCCACAGCGGGCTCATGCGCGCACCCGAGATGATCGCCAGCGGCGACGCCACGAACACCACCAGGAAATACGACAGCTCCTGCAGGGAGTTGTAAAACACCCACGGGTTCTCGTTCGGCCAATCCAGGCTCAGGTATTGGATGCCCGCCGACACCGCGTTGGGGAAGGTCTCCCAGCTCGTGGGCACGATGCGCACCCACTGGCCCGTGGTGAACAGAAGGACATAAAAGATCGCGCCAAGCACGACCCACGCCACGTCCAGTACGACGTGCAGCCACAGGTTCACCGAAATCTTCTCGCGCGGCCTGCTCCGCGGCGCCCAGTACGCCTCCGGCTTCTTCTCGCGACGCTGCGTCAGACCAGTCTTGATGATCATGGCCATGAGGAACATGTTGAAGAAGTGCGACCACGTCAGCCACGCGGGGAAGCCCTCCGGCGCGCTTTCCGGCAGCGGCTGCGCGCCGCTGTAGCGCGCAATGAAGTCCGCGCCCGTGTCCGTCCCGACGAACCAGCGCGCAGCCAGCACACCAATCGCCGCAAGCACGACGAGGATACCGCCCCACAGCCAGGGCTTGGTGTTGTGAGGAGTGCTTTTCGACGCCTCTGTGCCACCCCCCGCACGCTTCGCCGTCGACCCGGCGGCAGCGCCTGGTGTTGCGAGTGCGGCCGGTGTTGCGGGTGCCGCCGGGGCGACGTGCGCTGCCGACTCTGCCGGCTCTGCGGCCGGAGAGTGATCCGCCTCCGGTGCCGGTGCTTCCGCCTGTGCGGAAAATTTTGGCGCTGGGACCTGGGCGGTTTCTGCTGCGGGCCAGGGTTGGCCGCCCGGGGTGCGGGGCAGGCCGCGGCGCAACGGAACGGTGACGTACTCTGCGGCCGGAGAGTGATCCGCCTCCGGTGCCGGTGCTTCCGCCTGTGCGGGAATTTTCGGCGCTGGGACCTGGGCGGTTTCCGCTGCGGGCCAGGGTTGGCCGCCCGGGGTGCGGGGCAGCCCGCGGCGCAGTGGGACGGTGACGTACTCTGCGGCCGCAGAGTGAGCTTTGTTCGGTGCCGGGTCTTCCGCCTGCGCGGAATGTGCCGCAGCGCCGCCCTTGGGCTCCGGCACCTCCGCAACCTCCACCGGCGGCCACGGTGCCCCGCCGGAAACGCGGGGCAGGCCCTGACGTACGGGTACCTGCATAGAGCGCCTACTTTCTGGACTCGATCTCGGAGATGATCTCGGGCACCACATCGAAGAGGTCGCCGATGATGCCAAAGTCGGCGATCTCAAAGATGGGGGCGTCTTCGTCATTGTTGATGGCAACGATGGTGCCGGAGGTCTGCATGCCCACCAGGTGCTGCACGGCGCCGGAGATGCCCACGCCGATGTACAGCTTCGGGGACACCAGCACACCGGTCTGACCGATCTGCGCCTCGTAGGGGACTTGGTCCTCGTCCACCGCGGAGCGGGTCGCTCCGACGGCGGCGCCCAGGGCGTCCGCGAGGCCGCCGACGAGCTCCTCGAACATGTCGGCGTCGCCAAGCGAGACGCCGCCGGCGACGACCTTGTCCGCCGTGGTCAGCTCGGGGCGGGAGGAGGTGCGCTCCACCGGGGTCGACTCGACGACTTCGGCAACGCGGCGCTCGTGTGCGTCGCCGGTCACCTCGATGACCTCCGCGTTCGTGGCTTCCGCGCGCGTATCGACGCTGCCCAGACGCAGCGTGACCACCGGCGCGGAGTGGGTGGCGGCAGCGACGGCGGTGAACGCGCCGCCGTAGTTGGAGTGGTCGGTGACGATTCCCTGGTCGTCGCGGCGGACGTTCGTAGCGTCGGTGAGCAGCGCGCGTCCGGCGCGGATGGCCACGCGGGCGGCCAGGTCGCGGCCGCGCACGTCGTGGGCAGTGAGAATAGCCTGGGGGTTGAACGTATCGATGGCGGCCACGGTGGCGTCGATAAGCGAAAGCTCCGAGGTCGCGACCTTGGTCGCCCCGAGACCGCCGAGGACCTCCGCGTGGTCGGCGCTGCGGGCGAGGACAACCGGGGTGCCGAGCGTGCTGGCGGCACCGATGAGCTCTGCGGCTGCGGGGTCGGGCTGGCCGTCGAGCGTGTCGGGCAGGACGACGAGAACCGGATCTGTGGTGGTCATGGTGGGCTCCTAACTAGATAAGGTTCTGAGACTCGAGGAAATCGACCAGCTTGGCGGCGGACGAGCTCGACGCGTCGATGATCTCGCCCTGCTCGCGCGGCGGGCGGCGGTCAATGCTCACCATGATGGCGCGGGCCGGAGTGTAATCCTCGGCGTCAACCCCAAGGTCATCGAGCGCGAGCGTGGTGAGCTCTTTCTTCTTCGCCGCCATGAGGCCCTTGAAGTTGGGGAAGCGTGCGTCCGCGAACTCGTCGGAGACCGCGACGACTGCGGGCAGCTGCGCGCGCAGCGTCGACGTCGCGTGATCGCCCGCCTGCGTCGCGGTGACGGTGTCACCGTCCACGTCGAGAGAGGTGAGATTGGTCAGCGCGGGCCAGTTCAGCAGCTCGCCCAGCATCGGGGCGATCACACCCGAGCCGCCGTCCGAGCTCATCGTGCCCGCAACGACGAGGTCGTAGTCGCCGCGCTCGATCAGCTTTGCCAGCACCGTCGCCGTCATCGTCGTGTCCGCGCCGACGAGGCGGTCATCCGTCACCATCGTCGCTTCCTGCGCGCCCATCGCGATCCCCCGGCGCACGGACTCCGCCGCCTGTGCGGGACCGACCGAAAGGACCTCGACCTGAACGTCATCTTTCCCCAGCTTCTCCGCAATGCGCAGCGCGGCCTCCACCGCGCGCTCGCCAACCTCGTCGGCGGCGACGTCCCCCGAGCGGTCGGTGAGACCGGTCTCCAGGTTCATGTCGCGGTCGCTGTAGGTGTCCGGGACTTCTTTCAGCAACACTGCAATGCGCACTGCGGCTCCTTATATATAGGGCGGTTGAACGTCAAGCAGTTTATCGCACACAGCTCACTGGTCGGGCAGGGCTTTGGCTATCTGCGTGTTAGTCCCCGCCACCGCCGTCGCCGCCTCCGTCACCGCCGTCTCCGCCGAAGAAGCCGCCGAACCAGCCGCCCCCGCCACTGTCACCGTCACTTCCGTCGTCGCCGCGCCCCTGTTTGTCGTCGACGTCGAACCAGCCGCCCCTGCTTTCGTTGTCAAAGTTGGCGTTGCCGGAGGATGGGGTGCTCGACCAGTCGTCACTGCCACCTCCGCTGCCAGATGCGGACTCCATCTTCTTGCGGGGATCTTCCTCGGCCTCCGCGTACACGGAGGAGGAGAGCGCCGCAGCACCCGCGGCCCACGTGCCCGCAACGAGCGCCGGCTTCCACCACGGATCGGAGTACCAGCCGGCCGGCACCGGGCGACCCGCGACCGCGCCGCCGGGGTAAAAGTGCGGAGTGCTTACCGACGGCATGGGCGACGCCAGTAGCGTCGGCCCGTCCTCCTGCCGGATCATCCGTTCTTCGCCCACTCTCCCCGCCTCGAGTTGGCCCCGGAGCTTCGGGAGGGGCGACTCCGTCGCCATGCCCATGATCTCGCGTGCGGCGTTGAGGTAGTGCATGCCCTCCAGCGCCGCGTTGCGGGCGGCGCGCACCTCGTCAGGTGCTTGGGCGTACGCGAGTGCATTTTGCGCCGCGTCGTGCCGCTCGTTTGCGTCCGCCAGCGCCTGTCGGGACGCCTCGTCCTTTCCCGTGAGTCCTGACAACTGCGTGCCGAGGTGGTCCGTCCAGCGTTTTGCATCGGACACTGCGGTGTCGAAAAGCACGCGCTCGCGCGGGTCGTTGCCACTGCGGTTCACGATGAAGGCGCACAGTGCGATGCCGACGAACAAGAAAACAAACGGCCACAACACGAACGTCACATCCTTGGGGAGGTCGAGGTTTGTCACCACCGAGAGTATGTGCGCCGGGATGATCGCGCAGCAGCGTATGCGGCTCGGGTTTGGTTTCGCTGAGGCCCTGCGCTACACTTTCCACAGCGATTTCGCGCTGATTTCGCGTTTTGGGAATGTCGTATAGTGGCTAATACCTCAGCCTTCCAAGCTGAAGACGCGGGTTCGATTCCCGTCATTCCCTCCACTTTCTCCCGGTGAAACCGGTCGTGCGGGGCGCCGCCCATCAACGCTCGAGCACCCTCACCTCGCGTTGGTTCACCCCGGAAGATGATCCGGAGTATTCCACCTTTTCCACGTGTGTGCGAAGCTCTGCGCCCGGGTCGAGCTCGGTCCCAGACTCAATTCCGTTTCCGCAGGCGTTGATCTCTTCCGGCTCGAACCATTCGACGGAGGAGCTTCCGTCCGTAAAGATGAGTCCGATGCCGGTGCGAGTTTCCCACGCGTTCGGGTTGCGGTTGATGCTGAAGAAGTCTTGCTTGTCAAAGCCGAGCGCCGCGGCCTGCGACGCGTCGTGGTAGGGGCACCACGCGTACGCCCGATCGACGGTTTTGCCGGTCGACTCGCGGGCGACGTCTGCGAGGGTGAATGGGGCGTCGTGAAGCAGGTGCTCCCGCAAGCCCTGGCTGGGCGCGCACGCAGCGAGGGGGAGTAGTGCAACGAGCGCGACAGTGCGTTTCATGGGTGTCTCCTTTTTGTTTTGCCATAATAATTGCTTGTCGACGCCACCGCACCCGGTTTAACGGGGCCTTAATTCCATATCGCGTACGCTGCACGCTACAATTGCTTGGCGTGAGTTGGTAGGGTGCCCCACCATCCTGCTTTACCGCAGCTCATGCCGTAAAAATTGCGGGGCGTGGCGCAGCTTGGTAGCGCACCTGCTTTGGGAGCAGGGGGTCGCAGGTTCAAATCCTGTCGCCCCGACAAGAGCAAGCCCGCTCCTCGTGAGCGGGCTTGCTGCACATACGAATCTCTTTTTCAATCAACTAGTACAGGAGTTACTTCGTGAAGACTTCCGTCGATAAGCTCAGTGAGACTCGCGTCAAGCTGAACGTGAGCGTCCCCTTCGACGAGCTCGGTAAGGAAATTGACCAGGCTTACAAGTCCATTGCACAGCAGGTCAACATCCCGGGCTTCCGTCGTGGCAAGGCTCCGCGCCAGCTTATCGACGCGCGCTTTGGCCGCGGCCCCATCCTCGAGCAGGTTGTCAACGACATGGTGCCGCAGCGCTACGAGCAGGCCATCGCGGAGAACGAGCTGACCCCGCTGGCCCAGCCGGAGCTGGAGATCACCAAGATCGAGGACAACGACGTCGTCGAGTTCACCGCTGAGGTCGACGTCCGCCCGGAGATCACCGTGCCGGACTTCTCCAAGATCGCTGTGACCGTCCCGGCCATCAAGGTCGACGACGAGGCCGTCGAGGCAGAGCTGGACAACCTGCGCTCCCGCTTCGGCGAGCTCAAGGACACCAAGCGCAAGATGAAGACCGATGACTTTGCCATCATCGACCTCGAGGCAACCGTCAACGGCGAGAAGCTCGAGGACGCTTCCTCCGAGGGCCTGACCTACCAGATCGGCAGCGACGACCTGGTCAAGGGGCTGGACACCACGCTGCGCGGCATGAAGACCGGCGAGGACGCCGAGTTCACCGCCACCATTGAGCAGGGCGAGCACAAGGGCGAGGAGGCCACCTTCAAGGTCCACGTCCAGCAGTCCAAGGAGCGTAAGCTCCCCGAGCTTGACGACGATTTCGTGCAGGAAGCTTCCGCATACGACACCGTCGACGAGCTGCGCGAGGCTACCAAGTCCCAGCTGGAAGAGGACACCAAGACGAAGCAGGCTGCGGACATCCGCGACGAGGTCCTCAAGGCCGCGCTCTCCGAGTCCACCTTCGAGCTGCCGGACTCCGTCGTTGAGGAGCAGGCGCACAACCAGCTGCACCAGCTGCTCGGCCAGATGGCGCACGACGAGAACGCGCTGGCTCAGCTGCTCGAGGCACAGGGCACCACTCGCGAGGAGTTTGACAAGCAGACCCGCGAGCAGGCAGAGGAGTCTGTGCGCACCCAGCTGTTCCTCGACGCCGTCGCTGAAGAGGAGAAGCCGGAGGTCTCCCAGGAGGAGCTCACCGACCACATCCTGTTCACCGCGCAGTCCTACGGCATGGACCCGAACCAGTTCGTGGCCCAGCTGCAGCAGTCCGGCCAGATTGGCAACCTGTTCGCAGACGTGCGCCGCGGCAAGGCCCTCGCCGCAGCCATCTGCCGCACCTCCGTCACCGACGAGGACGGCAACACGATCGACCCGAACGAGTACTTCGGCGAGATCGAGGATGAGGACGAGGCTGCAGAGTCCAACGAGTCCGCTGAGGCGACCGAAGAGAAGTAAGCGGTCACGGGGGCGTCGATACGCTGCCCCTGCCCAGTGAAGCCACTGCCCCACGCGCGGGCGGTGGCTTTTTTCGTGCGCGGGCGGCGCGAATCGGAGGGCGCGTACGCCGGTAGCGAACAGGGTCCACATTGCGCGCGGCCCCGAGTAGGGTAGGGGCATTGACTCAACGGAAACGAAGGATTAAAGGAGCGTCATATGACATCCCCAGCTAACGGCATGAATCTCGGAGACTCCGTCTACGAGCGCCTGCTGCGTGAGCGCATCATCTTCCTCGGTCAGCAGGTTGATGATGAGATTGCGAACAAGCTTTGCGCGCAGATCCTGCTGCTGTCCGCGGAGGACCCCACGCGCGACATTTCGCTGTACATTAACTCTCCCGGCGGCTCCGTGACGGCCGGCATGGCGATCTATGACACGATGAAGTACGCGCCGTGCGACGTGGCTACGTACGGCATGGGCCTCGCCGCGTCGATGGGCCAGTTCCTGCTCTCCGGTGGGACGAAGGGCAAGCGCTACGCGCTGCCGCACGCCCGCATCATGATGCACCAGCCGTCCGCGGGCGTCGGCGGCACCGCAGCGGACATCGCGATCCAGGCGGAGCAGTTCGCGCAGACCAAGCGTGAGATGGCTGAGCTCATCGCCGAGCACACCGGCCAGACCTTCGAGCAGATCACCAAGGACTCGGACCGTGACCGCTGGTTCACCGCCCAGCAGGCGTTGGAGTACGGCATCGTCGACCACGTCATTGAGAACGTTGCGCAGACCGACGGCCCAGTTGGTAACTAACCCGGAACACCCTCAACGCAAAGGACTGAACTTATGACTTTCCAGATGCCGAACTCCCGCTACGTCCTGCCGCAGTTCCTGGAGGAAACCTCCTTTGGTACCAAGCAGATCGACCCGTACGGCAAGCTCTTTGAAGAGCGCATCGTCTTCCTGGGCACCCAGGTGGATGACACCTCCGCCAACGACATCATGGCGCAGCTGCTGGTCCTCGAGTCGCAGGACCCGGACCGCGACATCACCATGTACATCAACTCGCCGGGCGGCTCGTTCACCGCACTGATGGCGATTTACGACACGATGCAGTACGTCCGCCCCGATGTGCAGACCGTCTGCCTCGGTCAGGCCGCGTCCGCAGCTGCCGTGATCCTCGCGGCCGGCGCCCCGGGCAAGCGCGCTGCGCTGCCCAACTCCCGCGTGCTCATCCACCAGCCGGCCACCCAGGGCACTCAGGGGCAGGTCTCTGACCTGGAGATCCAGGCCAACGAGATCGAGCGCATGCGCCGCCTCATGGAGGACACGCTGGCCCGTCACACGGGCCGCACCGCGGAGCAGGTCCGCGAGGACACCGACCGCGACAAGATCCTCACCGCCCAGGAATCGGTGGAGTACGGGATCATCGACCAGGTCTTTGACTACCGCAAGCTCAACGCGTAACGCTTCCCGCGCTACACACAACAACGCCACCCGGCAGTGAACCGGGTGGCGTTGTTTGCGCGCGGACTATCCCGTTTTACGCGCAGAACGGCACAGCGTTCTTCACGGCCTCAGGCGCTTGCGCAAACGGCTCGCGGGCCCAGCACACGCCGTTCTCGTTCGACCCAGTCGGGTCCACGCTGGTCCAGGTGCCGCCCTCGGAAGTCCAGAAGTACTCCTGCTCGTTTTCAGGCGTGATGGTGCGCGCCCAGGTGCCGTCGCAGAACGTGCTGTACTCCTGGTTGCCGCTGCCCTCGCCCTGCGCCGGCCACGCGCACCCATTCGAGCCGTCATCCACCGGCACCGTCTCAGTGATCACCTGCTCTTCCACCTCGTCTTTTGCGGCTCGGCGGGTGCTGGTCTTGCGCGTGCTCGTCGACTTCTCGGAGGTCTTCTTCGTCGAGGTCTTCTTTTCCGAGCTGGACTTTTCAGAGGTCTTCGACGAGCTTGTCGACGACGACTTCGTCGTTTCCTCCTCGTCGTCCTCGTCCGCACTCGCGCTCTTCGATGTAGAGGTGGACGTGGATTTCGACGTCGTCGGCGACGCCGTCGTGCTCGTCGCCGGAAAGTCGATCACCGGCTCCGCCAGGCGAGCTTCGTCGCCCTCGGAAGACGAGCAACCCGCCAATACCGTTGCAGCAACGAGTGCTGCGAGAACAGACTGGGTACGGGTGCGTTTCACGAGCAGATCCTTTCCGGCGACGATGAACGCTACTAGCGTAGCCGATGCGGCCTAGAGAAACGCGGTCAAGGCCCGGTTGAATTCCTCGGGACGCTCGATGCCAACCTGGTGCGAACCAGGGTCGATCACCACCGACGTCACTGGCCCCGCGACACCGCGCGCGATCTTCTCCAACTCGGCGGGAGGCGTTGACGGGTCCTGTGCTCCGGCGATCGTCAGCACCGGGCAGGTGATCTCGCCCAGCCGGTCGGCGAAGTCCCACTTGGCCAGGGCATCGCCGTTTTGCGCGTAGCCTTCACCGTCGATGCCGGACACCATGTCATGGACGCGCTGCACCTCGTCCGGGTGCGATTTCCGGAACCCGTCGGTGAACCAGTTGCCCATCATCCCGTCGGCCAGCGCCGCTGTGCCCTGCTCGCGGGTGAGGGCGGTGCGCTCGGACCACTTGTCCTGCCCGCCAAGGTAGGTGGCGGTGCAGGCGAACACGGCCTTGTCCACGCGGCCACTGGTGGCGGCGATGTACTGCGCCAGCGCCCCGCCGAGCGAAAGTCCGACGATGCTGAAGCGGTCCACGCCCGCCTCGTCGAGGGCGTGGAGGATGTCGGACGCGAGGTCGTCGATAAGCGATGCCCCGGGCGCAACCCGAGCCTTGTCGGACTTGCCGTGACCGCGGTGATCCACGGTGACGACATGGAAGGCGCCCTCGAGGGCGGGGATTTGTTTGGACCAGGCCTCGTGCGTCGTGGCGATGGAGCTGAGCAGCACCACCGTCGGGCGAGTCGGATCCCCATGTTCGGTGACGTGAAGGTGAGTCATTGTCTGCGTCCTTTCCGCTGAAATGCAGGTCCGACAACCATTGTTGCGCAAAACGGGAACCAGCGCGGGCGTGCGCCCGTTGGTTTGACGTAGGAACTACACTTGAAATCTAACCTTTTGGTCAGTCCGTGGCGGGGGCACGTATATTGCACGGAAAGACCGCACGGCGATTGCACGAACGGGAGTAAATAGCGCACATGGCAGCAACACACGACGGATCGGATCTGCTCAAGTGCTCGTTTTGCGGAAAGAGCCAGAAGCAGGTCCGCAAGCTCATCGCAGGTGGCGGTGTGTACATCTGCGATGAGTGCATTGAACTCTGCAACGAGATCATCGAAGAAGAGCTCGCGAGCTCGCAGCAGGGGCAGGCTGGTGACCCGGAGCGGCTCCCGCGGCCGTCCGAAATCACGGCGTTTTTGGACCAGTACGTCATTGGGCAGGATCAGGCGAAGCGGACGCTCGCCGTCGCGGTGTACAACCACTACAAGCGCATCAAGGCAGAGTCGCTTGCATCGACGGCGCGCCGCCGCGAGGAGGACGTGGAGATCTCCAAATCCAACATTCTTCTGCTCGGCCCGACCGGCTCCGGTAAGACGTACCTTGCGCAAACGCTGGCCCGAATGCTCAACGTCCCGTTTGCAATCGCGGACGCGACAAGCCTGACCGAAGCCGGGTACGTGGGCGAGGACGTGGAGAACATCCTGCTGAAGCTGCTGCAGGCGGCGGACTTTGACGTCAACCGCGCGCAGACCGGGATCATCTACGTCGACGAGGTGGACAAGATCTCGCGCAAGTCGGAGAACCCGTCGATCACGCGCGACGTCTCCGGCGAGGGCGTGCAGCAGGCGCTGCTGAAGATCCTGGAGGGCACGGTCGCGTCGGTCCCGCCGCAGGGTGGGCGCAAGCACCCGAATCAGGAATTCATTCAGCTTGATACCACGAACATCCTGTTCATCGTGGCCGGTGCCTTCGCCGGTCTGGACAAGGTCATCGCGGAGCGCGTGGGCAAGAAAGGGATCGGTTTCGGCGCAGAGATTGACTCGAAGGCGGAGCGCGACGAGGCTAACCTGCTTTCCCAGGTGCAGCCGGCCGACCTGGTGAAGTTTGGACTGATCCCCGAGTTCATCGGCCGTCTGCCGGTGCTGGCAAGCGTGGAGGACCTGGACCGCGACGCCATGGTGCGTGTGCTCACGGAGCCGAAGAACTCCCTAGTGAAGCAGTATCAGCGCCTGTTCGCGATGGACGGTGCCGAGCTTGAGCTGGATAGCGAGGCGCTCGGGCTCATTGCGGACAAGGCAGCGGAACGCAAGACCGGCGCTCGCGGGCTGCGCGGGATCATGGAGGAGCTGTTGGTGCCCATCATGTACGACCTCCCCGATCGTGAGGGCGTGAACCGCGTGGTCATCTCCGCGGACGTGGTGCGGGGCGAGGCCGAGCCGCAGTACCTGACGGACGAAGAGCAGCGCTCGGCCTAAGTGCGCCGTGTGCCCCGGCCGCGGCGCGCCTTAGTAAATGCGCGTCTCCGGGTCGTCCAGGTAATCGGCGCTCACATCCGCGATGGTGTGGACTTCGGGTAAGTCCGCCGCGTCCGCCGCAGGCGTCGGTTCCAAGTAGCTGTCGTAACCGGACGGGGAAATGTTGGTGGTCAGGAACGCGATGACCGCGTCGATGACCATCCTGCGCAGGCCAGTGTTGTTGCGCTCGGAGCGAAAGTTTATGCTGCGCAGCCCCTCCGCGACGTCGCCCAAGGCAGTGGGGAAGAAGCTGAGCGAGACGAGCAACACCAGTACGTCGTCGGCCGAGATTCCGGGGCGGAACGCGCCCGAGTCCTGGCCGATGAGCAGGAGGCGTTCCAGGTGCAGCGCGACGGTGTCGGTACGTTGGGTGAGTACCGACGTGGTGCCGTCAAGCACCGGGTCCAACTCCTCGCGCAGCAGGATGCCTGCGGAATCGGGGTTATTCTTGACGGCCGTGTAGAGCGCGTCGATGAACTTGCGCATCCCCTCGACGGGTACGGCGTAGGAGCGATTCAGCACGTGCTCGGGTGGGGTGAGGCGTTCGAGGGCGCGCAGCGTCGCCCGCGTATACAGACCTTTTTTGTCCCCGAAGTTGTAGTGGATCTTGCGCTTGGACATGCCGGATTCCTTGGCAATCGCTTCGAGCTTCGTGTCGTGGAACCCGTCCGCGCAAAACATTCGCAGCGCGGTATCGACGACCGCGTCCAGCGAGTCGGAAGATGCGGCGCCGGAGTCGGCCCTCGCTTCACCCGTATCTGAGGTCTGGGCAGCCCCGTCAATTGCGTCAACTGCGTCACTGCTCTTGTGCTGTTGCGTCACAGGGTCTCCTTCGGGTCATGCAGGGCGGGCAGGGGTCGGTGCGCGTCAACGCCAAGGTCATACGTTTCCATCGTGCACCACATGCGCCCCCGATGTCCCCATTCGAAGCGAAAAACCACAGAAGCTGGCCAAAGTTGTGCCCAAATGGGGGGAGATGCGCGAGAACCCACCGGCGTCACGTTTCTATACTCGTCGGGTATGCGATCGCGTCGTCTGCATCATGAGGGTCATCGCAGGGCCATTTCAGACGGCGAGCAAGCAGTCGAGCACACATCCGAGCCAAGGAGTCAAGATGACGAAATCCCCGGTACAGCCCGTCAACGTTGTGGTTACTGGAGCCGCAGGCAACATTGCGTACTCGCTGCTCTGGCGTGTCGCCTCCGGCGACGTCTATGGTAAGGACCAGCCGGTCAACCTCACGCTGCTGGAGATCCCGGCTGCCGTGCGCGCCGCGGAGGGGACCGCGATGGAACTCGCTGATTCTGCACTCCCGCTGCTCAACACCATCACTGTCGCGGACAACGCAGCCAAGGCGTTCGAGGGAGCGAACGCGGCGTTCCTGGTCGGCGCCAAGCCGCGCGGAAAGGGCGAGTCTCGCGCCGACATGCTCGCGGCCAACGGCAAGATTTTCATCGAGCAGGGCAAGGCGCTGAACGACGCCGCAGCGCAGGACATCCGCGTCCTCGTCGTGGGCAACCCGGCCAACACTAACGCCTACATCGCTTCGAAGTCGGCCCCGGACATTCCGGGCGATCGCTTCAACGCAATGATGCGCTTGGACCACAACCGCGCGCTGTCCATGCTGGCGCAGCACCTCGACGTGCCCTCCACCGCGCTCGAGCGGGTGGTGGTGTGGGGCAACCACGCCGACACGCAGTTCCCAGACATCACCTACGCCACCGTGAACGGCGAGCCGCTGGCCAACAAGGTGGACCGGGACTGGTACGTCGACGAGTTCATCCCGCGCGTGGCCAAGCGCGGCGGCGAGATCATCGAGGTGCGTGGGAAGTCCTCCGCGGCGTCGGCGGCGTCCGCCGCCGTCGACCACATGCGGGACTGGGTGCAGGGGACCGATGGGCGTTGGGTGACGGTGGCGCAGGCGTCGACAAGCGAATACGGCGTCGACGCTGGCCTGGTCTTCGGAGTGCCGGCAGTGGGTACCGGCGGGACGTGGGAGCCCGTCGCAGGGCTGGAGGTGAGCGACTTCCAGCGCGAGCGTATCCAGGCGAACGTGGACGCGCTCAAGCAGGAAGCCGAAGTGGCTGACGCGCTGTTCTGAGCGGGGGCTATGATGGGCAACCGTGAGTGAAGCGACGAATGATTTAGTAGGCAAGAACCGCGCGGACGCCCTTCCCAAGAGCTGGGAACCGCAGGACCACGAGTCCACGCTGTACGAGAAGTGGGTGGACAAGGGCTACTTCACGGCGGACCCCGCATCCGACAAGCCCGCCTACTCCATCATGCTGCCGCCGCCGAACGTGACCGGCCAGCTGCACATGGGCCATGCGCTCGACCACACGCTGATGGATTCCCTCGTGCGCCGCAAGCGCATGCAAGGCTACGAGGTGCTGTGGCTGCCCGGCATGGACCACGCCGGCATTGCTACGCAGACCAAGGTGGAGGCGAAGCTCAAGGCCGAGGAGGGCAAGGACCGCTACGACTACGGCCGCGAAGAGTTCATCGATCGCGTCTGGGAGTGGAAGCAGCAGTACGGCGGCACGATCACCACGCAGATGCGTGCGATCGGCGATTCGGTCGACTGGTCGCGGGAGCGCTTTACGCTGGATGATGGGCTGTCCAAGGCGGTCCAGACCATTTTCAAGCAGCTGTACGACCAGGGCATGGTGTACCGCGACTACCGCCTGGTGAACTGGTCCCCGGTGCTCGAGACCGCGGTGTCGGACATTGAGGTCGTATACAAGGACGTCGAGGGTGAGTTCGTCTCGATTCGCTATGGCTCGCTTGACGACGATGCGCCGCACCTCGTCGTGGCCACCACCCGTGTCGAAACAATGTTGGGTGACGTGGCGATCGCCGTCCACCCCGATGACGAGCGTTACGCGCACCTCATCGGCGAGGAGTTCGACCACCCGCTGCGCGACGACCTCAAGGTCAAGGTTATCGCCGACGACTACGTGGATATGGAGCTGGGCACGGGCGCGGTGAAGATCACGCCGGCGCACGACCCGAACGATTACGAGATGGGCCTGCGCCACAACCTGGACATGCCGATCATCATGGATGAGCAGGCCCGCATCGCCAACACGGGCACCCGCTTCGACGGTTTGAGCCGCGAGGAAGCGCGCGTCGCCGTGCGCGAGGCACTCGCGGAGCAGGGCCGCATTGTCAAGGAGATCCGCCCCTACGTGCACTCCGTGGGCCACTCCGAACGCTCCGGCGAGCCGATCGAGCCGCGCCTGTCGTTGCAGTGGTTTGTCAAGGTGGACGAGCTGGCGAAGATGTCCGGCGACGCCGTGCGCAACGGCGACACGGTGATCCACCCGCAGTCGATGGAGAAGCGCTACTTCGACTGGGTAGACAACATGCACGACTGGACCATCTCGCGCCAGCTGTGGTGGGGTCACCGCATCCCGATCTGGTACGGGCCGGAAGACGAAAACGGCGAGCGCGACGTGGTGTGCGTCGGCCCCGACGAGGAACCGCCCGCAGGCTACGAGCAGGACCCGGACGTGTTGGACACCTGGTTCTCCTCCGCGCTGTGGCCATTCTCCACGATGGGCTGGCCGGAGAAGACGCCTGAGCTGGACAAGTTCTACCCGACCTCCGTGCTCGTCACCGCGTACGACATCCTGTTTTTCTGGGTGGCGCGCATGATGATGTTTGGTACCTTCGCCGGCAAGTTCACCCCGGAGATCCTCGGCGAGGGCAAGGGCGGCCGGCCGCAGGTGCCCTTCACGGACCTCTACCTCCACGGCCTGGTGCGCGACGAAAAGGGCCGCAAGATGTCCAAGTCCCTGGGCAACGGCATCGACCCGATGGACTGGGTCGGCCGCTTCGGTGCGGATGCGCTGCGCTTCGCCCTGGCCCGCGGCGCGAACCCAGGCGTGGACCTGCCCATCGGCGACGACCACGCCGTGGCCGCCCGCAATTTTGCCACCAAGCTCTACAACGCCACGAAGTTCGCGCTGATGAACGGCGCCGGGGTCGGCGAGCTGCCACAGCGTCAAGCGCTTACCGACGCCGACCGCTGGATCCTCGACCGCGCCGAGGAACTGCGCAAGCGCGTCGACGCCTACCTGGACGACTACCAGTTTGCCAAGGCGAACGAGGCGCTTTACCACTTCGCTTGGGACGAGCTGTGCGACTGGTACCTCGAGATTGCCAAGACCCAGATCCCGCGTGCTGACGCTGATGCGTCAGCGGAAGAACAGGAGCGGGGCCGCAACACCCAGATCGTGCTGGGCCGTGTCCTCGACGTGGTCCTGCGCCTGCTGCACCCGACCATGCCATTTATCACCGAGGTCCTGTGGACTGCGCTGACTGGCGAGGAGACCGTGACCACGGCTGCGTGGCCGACTGCAGACGACACCAATGGCGGTGCGGAAGCGGACCTCGACGCGCGCCGCCGCGTCGAGGACTCCATCAAGCTCATCACCGAGCTGCGCCGCTTCCGGGCCGACCAGGGCGTGAAACCGTCGCAAAAGGTGCCGGCGCGCTTGGACTTCGCGTCCGCGGACCTGGCTGGCCAGGAGGACATGGTGCGCCAGATCGCTCGAGTGGAGGCGCCGGGTGAGGACTTTGCGGCGTCGGCAAGCATCGAGATGCGCCTGAGCCAGGTCAACCTCGACGTGGCGCTGGATACCTCCGGCACGGTCGACGTGGCTGCCGAGCGCAAGCGCCTGGAGAAGGAGCTCGCCGCCGCGCAGAAAGAGCTGGACACCACCGGTGCGAAGCTTTCCAACGAGCAGTTCCTGACCAACGCGCCGGAGCAGGTCGTGGAGAAGATCAAGGTGCGGCAGAAGGTTGCGCAAGAGGAATTCGAGCGCGTGACCGCGCGACTGGAGAAGCTGCCGGAGAAGTAGACTGGCTCGCATGAGCGAGCAGCACAACCACAGCGACAACACCAGTCCCGGCGACGAGCAGGAGCGTGACGAGCTCACGCCGGTGCGTGAGCGCGACACGGAGTTCGGCCGTATCTCCATGACGGAGAGTGGCATGACGCTGAATCTCGGTGGTACTTGTGCCGCCGACAGCGTCGAGCCCGACGGGTCTCCGGAAGGCTCGGAGAACGACGAGCTTGCGCGCCTCGCTGGGCTGGTGGGGATGCGCGTTGGGCAGCTGGCGAGCGACGACGGCGAGCCGATCAGTCGGGTTCCTGAGTACTCCGGGGATAGCGCTGCACTCACGCGGGTCAGCGAGAAGCTTGATGCTCGCGCCGGTGCTGCCGACCCGAACCCGAGCCTTGACCGCGTTGCCGCATTGATGGATTTACTCGGTTCGCCCGAGCACACGCTGAAGGTGATCCAGGTCGCGGGCACGAACGGGAAGACGTCGACCGCGCGGATGACCGAGTCGTTGCTGCGCGCACTGGGACACCGCGTGGGGCTGTTCACCAGCCCTGAGCTCACGCGGGTGACCGAGACGATGCTCATCGACGGCGCCGAGATCGCGCCGGAACGCTTCGCGGAAATCTTTGACGAGCTCGAGCCCTTCGTGGAAATGGTCGACGCGCAGTTTGCCACCCCGCTGAGCCGCTTTGAGGTGCTCGTAGCCATGGCGTTCGTGGCGTTTGCGGACGCGCCCGTCGACGTCGCCGTCCTGGAGGTCGGCATGGGCGGGACCTGGGACGCGACGAATGTGGTGGACGCCGATGTCGCCGTGATTACCCCGATCGGGCTTGACCACCAAGCGTTCCTTGGCCAGACCATTGCCGCGATCGCGGCACAGAAGGCCGGGATTATTAAGCCCCGCGAGGCGGACGCGTTGAGCGCGTTGAGCCCGGCGGAAAACATTGCGGTGGTCGCCGAGCAGGAGCCGGACGCAATGCACGCGATTCTCGAGCGTGCGGTGGACACAGAGGCAATCGTTGCTCGGAGCGGCAGCGAGTTCTCGGTAGGGAAGTCCACGGTTGCCGTCGGCGGCCAACAGCTCACGCTGCGCGGACTCGGTGGAGAGTACGACGGCATCTTCCTCCCACTCGCGGGCGCCCACCAGGCGGCGAATGCGTCGCTTGCGCTCGCCGCGGTGGAGGCGTTCTTCGGCGTGACCCGCGAGCACCCGCTTGATGCCGACGCCGTTCGCGCGGGATTTGACCAGGTGACGGTCCCGGGGCGGATTGAGCGGTTTGGTAAGGACCCGGTCGTGCTTATCGACGCCGCCCATAACCCCCACGGCGCCCGCACCCTCGCCTCCGCACTCGAGCGGGACTTCAACTACACGGGTCTGATCGGCGTGGTGTCGATTTTTGGGGACAAAGACGCACGCCAGATGCTGACAGCGCTGGAGCCCGAGCTGCGCGAGGTAGTGATTACTCAGAACTCATCCCCACGTGCGATGGACGTCGACGAGCTGGCGGAGGTGGCGTACGACGTGTTCGGTGATGACCGCGTTCGGATCGAGGCGCATCTGCCGGCGGCGGTGGAACTGGCGCGCGAGGTCGCCGAAGAGTCTGGCGAAGACGGCATGGGCGTGTTGGTCACCGGGTCCATCGCCACCGCCGGTGATGCCCGCACCTACCTCACTGCGCTGGACGCGCAGGAGCCCGAGGCGTAGTGCGGTGGGCTGCGACGCTGCCTGGCTGGTGACCAACCGCTGGCTGCACTGGGACAAGTTTGAGTGGCAGTTCGGCGCTCTTGCGCGTGCGGCCGGCGCGGTCGGGCTTGATTTGCGGCGAGTGAGTACCGATGAGGTTGTCGCCGCGATGGGCACCGGTCCGCTGCCGCGCGTCGCGCTTATCCAGGACAAAGACGTTGCCGTCGTCGCACAGCTCGAAGCGCTGGGGGTGCGCACCATCAACACCGCGACCGCGATCGCTGCGTGCGATAACAAGGCGTACACGCACGCGGTGCTTTCTCACGCCGGCATTGCGCACCCGTGTACGTTGACTGCGCCGCTGGCGTACCGGAACTTATCGGCCGCGGAATGGGAGGAGAGCGAATTTCTCGCTGCCGTAGACCTTCAGTTGGGCTACCCGGTCGTGGCGAAACGTGCAATCGGCTCGTGGGGGCAGGGGGTCGAGCTGATCCACGCCCCCGCGGAGCTGGTCGCGTTCCTCCGCGCCGCTCATCCTGCGCCCGTGATCGTGGAGGAATACATCGCTGAATCCCACGGCCACGACGCCCGCATCTTCATGGTTGGTGAGACCCCAGTTGCTGCGATGCAAAGGTTCGGCCAGGGAGGTGACTTCCGCGCCAACGTGACCGGTGGCGGTCGCGCGGTGCCGTGGGATCCGCCCGCGGACTTCGTGGACACTGCACGCACAGCGATGGGCGCGCTCGGCCTGGATATTGGCTCGGTCGATTTCCTCCATGCGTCCAGTCCGCTTGTCGGCGAGGTGAACTCGAACGCCCAATTTGCCTCCCTCACGGAGGTGACGGGAATCGACGTCGCCGCTCGAGTAATTGAGTACTGCGTCCAGGCGCGTTGATCGAAGCGCTTGTCGACGCCACCGCGCACCAGTTATGGCCCAACCGTTCTCAGCGATACGATGAGGGCATGGCTGACCAGAACAACACCCGGCGCTCGCGCCGCGGCGCGCGTCGCGAGCCGGATATGAGCCCCCTCGGCCCGGGCAAGGCCCCGGTCAAAGACCCGATGGCAGGCCTGACCGGCGTACTTTCCGGCACGCTCGTGATGGAAGCGATCACGATCTTCCTCATCCTCACCGTGATTCTCAAGGTTGAGAACGGGGAGCTCTGGACCACGTTTAACTGGGTCTACGTCACCGTCATCGGCCTCGCGCACGTGGTCGTTGCGTTCTTCCAGAAGAAGCCGGTGATGCTGTGGGTGGACCTGGCGCTCCAGATTCCGCTCATCTTCGGGTTTTTCATCCACTGGTCCGTCACTGCCGTCGGCATCACGTTCGGCGTCGTGTGGTTCTTCATCATCAAGCTGCGCTCGGAGATGCTGCAGCGTATGCGCGCCGGGTACCTAGTTACCCAGCACCTGGGCACTGCAGAAGACCCGGCGCGCTAGTCTGCGTGCGGCAGGTCGCGCAGCTGGGTGCGGAGGATTTTCCCGGCTGCGCTACGGGGGATCTCTTCGACAAAATCTACGACGCGCACCTTCTTGTACGGCGCGACCCGGTCAGCCACGAACCGCATGACACCGTCGGCTGTGAGGCGGGCAGACGTGGCTGCCGGTGAGGGTGCGGGCACGACGAACGCGCGGGGGACCTCGGTGCCATTGAGCACAAAGGGGGTGACGGCGGCGTCGACAATTGCTTCATGCTCGAGCAGCGTGGCCTCCAGCTCGGCCGGAGCGATCTGGTAGCCCTTGTATTTGATCGTGTCTTTGGCGCGTCCGATGATGTAGAGCTCGCCGTGCGTTCCCACGCGCGCGAGGTCCCCGGTTTGAAACCATTCACCGATCGGCTCTTGCCCGAGGTAGCCGCGCATGAGCTGTGGCCCGGCGACGGATAATTCACCGTCGGGACCGATGCGGAAGCGGGTATCGGGGAGCGGGAACCCCACCGAGTCCGGAGGCGTTTCGCCGCGCACGCCAACAAAGGTGACCGGCGACGTCTCGGTCATTCCGTACCCCTGGATCACGCTCGCGCCCAGTCGCGACTCCACCGTTCGTGCCACCGTGGGGTCGAGTCGATCCGCGCCGCTGATGATCAGTTCGAGTGCGTTGAAGGCATCGGCCGGGGCGGTCTCGAGGACGCGCGCGAGCGGCGGGGCGATGAATGTGAGCTGCACGGCGAAATCGCGGTGCGCGCTCACAAAGCGCTCCGGATCAAAGCGCTGCATCGTGAGCACGTGATGCCCCAGCATGAGCGGGGTGAGCAGCAGCGCGGTCAAGCCATAGATGTGTGAGAAGGGCAGCGGCGACATCGTTGGGGTGTGAGTACCCACCCCACTTCGTGCAATCGCTGCAGCAAACTGGGTCATGTTTGCGCTTACCGACGCCCCCGTCAACCCCACCGCCTTCTGCATCCCCGTGGTGCCCGACGAGTACGGAACGAAGGCGAGCTCTTGTGCATTCGCAGCACTGACTGCGGGCGTGTGGTTAGCAGCGTCGCGGTGTGGCCAACCGGCGGGAGTCGTGCCGCGTATCAGCGCTTGCGCCTGCTCCATCCGGATGAGGTCGAGTTGTGGGTCTGCGCCGGCGAGTTCGGCGAGATGTCTCGCTTCATGGTTGCGAAGTAGCGGGCCGATCAGACTGGACGCTGCACCCGCCTGGGCGATGCCGAGGATCACGGCCGCAAACTCCACCGAGTTTGGGAGTTGGACCGCGATGACGGGGGAGGGGGATGTTATGGCGTGGGCGAGTACGCGCGCGACGTTGTTAGCGAGTGTGCGGAGCTCGCGGTAGGTCACCGTCGTGCCCGTGGACAGGTCGGTCAACGCGGGTGCGTCAGGAAGGCCTTGGCTAAGCGCGAGCTCATGGAGCGGAACATGCTGGTACATCCCCATAAACCTTAGTAGCTTGGGAGTATGCGATTCTTCCTGCTGGTGCTTGCTGCGGTGATGTCGCTTGTCGCCGTTGGCGCGTCGTTGTTCGCATGGCCGAGTTGGGGCGGCGCCGCTGCGATCGTGATTGCGGGCGGTGCTCTGGCATGTGCGCTGTACATGAAGTATCAGGACATGGGTGCCCCGGATCTTTCGCTCGATCCGGAACAGCGTACGACAATTTTGCGGATGGTCCGTGAGGGAAATGAAGATGGAGCGGTGCGGCAGGTGCAGTTATGGAAGCGTGACGCGACGCCCGCTGATGCATCGCGCATCGTGCGAGAGGTTTCGGTAAAGTCTGGTCCATGACCGAACGTACTTTGATTCTTATTAAGCCGGACGGCGTTGCCCACGGGCACGTCGGTGAAATCATTTCCCGCATCGAGCGCAAGGGCTTGAAGCTGGTGGAGATGGATCTGCGTACCGCAGACCGCGAGACCGCCGAGAAGCACTACGAAGAGCACAAGGATAAGCCGTTCTTCGGTGACCTCGTAGACTTCATCACCTCTGCGCCGCTGGTTGCTGGCATCGTTGAGGGCGAGTCTGCGATCGCTGCCTGGCGCCAGCTGGCAGGCGGCACCCACCCGGTGGAGAAGGCTACCCCGGGTACCATCCGTGGCGACTTCGCGCTGACCGTCGGTGAGAACGTGGTGCACGGTTCCGATTCCCCGGAATCTGCAGAGCGTGAGATCGCCATCTGGTTCCCCGGCAAGTAACCAACCACACCAAAGATTCGACAACGCTACCCCCGGAAGAGCGCATCCTGGGGTAGCGTTTTTCGATGCTTTCCTGGGCAAAACTCGTGAAACGTTCAGATGATTTATTGCGACTCAATAGATATGTCACAATGCATAGGTAAGCGTCACGCTGCGATGAGCCCATCGTATGTTGTATCGGAGAAAGGCCCGGAGATGGTCAACGACAAGCCAGAGCAAGAACGTGCAAAAGCGAAGCGCGCGTCTATCGAAAAGGCCACGATTGATCTTCTCCTGCAGGAGGGGATGTCCTCAGTCACTCATCGGCACGTAGCCGCGCGTGCTGGGGTGCCGGTTGGCTCGATTGGTTACTACTACGAGAGCCGTGAGAAGCTCATCCAGACGTGCTTTGAGCGATTCCACGCCGTGCAGGCGGCGATCCTCGAGGAGGCGCTCAAGAACCCTAAGATTCGAGAGGATCGGCGTGAGCTCGCTGCGGCGACGCTGGATCTTGTGACCTGTGGGCACCGAGACTGGGTACGCGGGATCATTTCCGCAACCGTCGATGCTGAGCGTGAGGCACCCGCGTTGCAAGCGATGGTCAAAGAGCAGTTTTACGAGGCAGTTAACGCAATCGACGCACTGCTCAAGTACGCGGACGTTACCAAAGCGGACGGCAACGCAGTTCTCGGAGCAATTGTTGGGTCGTCCCTTGTTGTTGCTGGCTGGGATAAACCAGTCGTCGAAACAACCATTAGCGGAGTTGTGCGCTTCCTCGAGCTTGCGGAGGGGCCGTAGAGCGAGAACGAGTAGCGGTTGGTCAAGAGGACTGACCGTGGACAGGGCGGGGTGAACGCGCGGGGCGGGGGCCTGTGCCACAATGGATGGCAAGCATCGCGTCGTTGACGTCCTTGACGTTGTTGATGTTGTTGACGCCGCGCGTGCTGACAAACTTTGACATTGAAGTCCCGCGCATTCGCGCGGCACTGTGCGGCGGCGGCAGGGAAATGCCAGCGCCCGGTGCTCGGCGCAGAAGCTGTGCGGGCAGACGCATAACAGGAGAATAGGTTCGTGGCACAGAACGAGGAATCCACGCCAAAGAAGCGCCGCAGCACGAAGGCGACGGCGAAGAAGTCGGCAAAGCCGGCCAAGAAATCGACAAAGAAACCAACAAAGAAGGCTCCTGCGAAGCGCGAGCAGCTGGCCAATGAGCCAACGGTCAACCCCTACGCGACGTTTGACCGCTCTCGCCTCAAGGACAAGATGCGCGTCTTTCAGTTGGCCAAAGAGCTCGGCGTGCCTTCGAAAGACCTGGTCGTTGCGCTGTCGGACATGGGAGTAGTCAAGGTAGCGCAGTCTTCGCTCACTCGCGCGGAGAGCGAGCAGCTTCTCGACGCCCTGTCTCCCGACACCAACGCGCCCCAATCAAGCGACGCTGGGGATGAGTCTTCTGACGCGGACGAGAAGATCCGACACCGCGTACGCAAAGACGTGGAGAACGAGATCCACCAAATCGAGGACAAGGTCAATGCCGAGTTGGCCACCGCAGATGAACCCGACACGGATCCGAGCGACGATGCTTCCGACGAGCCGCTCACTGACGTGGAACCTGACGTGACGCCGGCGCCAGAGGACGAGTCGGTCACCGAGTACGCTCCGCTGTTCAAGGCTCCGACGCGTTCGCAGCGTCGACGCGCTCGTCGTGCAGCGCAGGCTGCCCGTGCTGCTGAGCTCGACGCGGCGGAAGGTTCCGACGGACAGGATGACTTGGGCGCCTCATCTTCTGATTCTGGGGAAGGTACCTCGCGCACAGCGGAAGGAGGCTCTGCGGACTCCGCGCGTAGCGGGCGGCAGAAACGGAATCGCGGCAACGCAAAGGCGAGCAAGGCCAGCGATACACGCGGGCAGGAGAGCGCTGATGGGGCAGAGCGTGGCGTCGATACGCAAGAGGCTGAGCAGATAGACGAACCGAAGGCGATCAAGGGATCGGCTCGTCTGGAAGCGAAGCGACGTCGTCGCAGTGAGCGGAGTGCGGAGGAGCGTAAGCGCTCGCGCATTGTCAGCCAGGCAGAGTTTCTTGCGCGGCGCGAGTCCGTGCAGCGCACCATGGTGGTGCGGGACCGTGAGCGGCACTATGGAACGGGAACGGTGACACAGGTCGGGGTGCTCGAGGACGGCCTGCTCGTTGAGCACTTTGTTGACACAGAAGACCAGGTCACCATGGTTGGGAACATCTACCTTGGGCGCGTGCAAAACGTGCTGCCCAGCATGGAAGCCGCGTTTATTGACTACGGACAAGGCCGAAACGGTGTGCTGTACGCGGGCGAAATCGACTGGAAGTCTGCTGGACTCGGGGGTCGCGCGCGACGAATTGAAAACGCGCTGAAGTCCGGCGACCAGGTCGTCGTTCAGGTCACCAAAGACCCGGTTGGACATAAGGGCGCCCGTCTGACGACCCAAATTTCGTTGGCGGGGCGGTTCCTTGTCTATGTTCCGGGAGGACGCACAGCCGGAATCTCCCGCAAACTACCGGCCCCGGAGCGCAAGCGCTTGAAGGAGATCCTCCACAAGGTTGTACCCGAGGAGGGTGGGGCAATCATCCGCACCGCTGCCGAAAATATCACTGAGGAAGCTATTGCGGCGGACGTGCAGCGCCTTCACAGCCAGTGGGAGGACATCAAGGAACTTGCCGAGCGTGAAAAGAAGTCTCATGGCGCGAAACCGGTGACCCTTTATGAGGAGCCGGCACTATTGATCAAGGTCGTACGGGATCTTTTCAACGAGGACTTCAATAAACTCATCGTCGACGGCGAGAAGTCGTACAAAACTATTCGTGCGTACGTTGAATCCGTCGCGCCTGACTTGCTCGGACGCGTAAAGAAGTACCGCAGCAAGAAGCACGATGGACGCGATGCTTTTGAGACGTACCGCGTGGATGAGCAGCTCGAAAAGGCTTTGGCTCGGAAGGTTTGGCTGCCGTCCGGTGGCACCTTGATCATCGAACATACCGAGGCACTGACGGTTATCGACGTCAACACCGGCAAGTACACCGGATCCGGCGGAAACCTCGAGGAGACGGTGACGAAAAACAACCTCGAAGCAGCCGAGGAGATTGTTCGCCAAATTCGCCTGCGCGACATCGGCGGCATGATCATCATCGACTTCATCGACATGATCCTGCCGGAGAACCAAGAATTGGTTGTTCGACGTCTCAAGGAATCACTGGGGCGCGACCGCACCCGCCACAATGTCTCCGAGGTAACTTCTCTGGGGCTGGTACAGCTCACCAGAAAGCGTCTTGGGAACGGTCTTCTTGAGACGTTCTCCGTACCCTGCCATTGCTGCGACGGTCGAGGCATTCTGCTGACCGAAGATCCAGTTGTTGAAGAGAAGCGAGCGCGATACGGGCGCGTCGATTCCAAGCGACTCCCGTCCGGTCAGCACCCTGCGGCCAGAGCGATGCATTCTGCGCTCTCCGAGGCGCCGAAACCCGTAGAGAAGCCGCTGGATGACGAGGCCATCGACGAATTGGCGGATGCTGTCGTGGCGGAAGAAAAGAAAAAGGAGGACGAACCGAAGACTTCGTCGAGGCGACGCGGTCGTCGCGGCTCCGGTCGAGGTCGTGGCCGAAATCGTTCGCAAGCGCCTGAACAGAACGCATCAGACGCCGAGGAGCACCGAGATCAGCGCGGCAGTGAGGAAAACACTGTTCTTAGCTCGGAGCCAGCAGAGAATGACGGCCTCAACGAGGCCGGAAGTGAAACTCAGCAGTCCGATAGTGGCAATGAGCGTGGTGGACGCAACAGGCGCAGGCGACGTCAAGCGCAGCGAAAGAATGCGAAGGCCGAGCAGTCGAAGCCAGTTGCGGCGGCGGGCGGATCTTCCGGGGATGCCGGCGACAACAACGACCACGAAGACGCGCCGGCGCAGCGAACCTCGCGAGCAGGGCGATCCAAGAAGCGTCGCAGCGCTCGGAGAGCAGCAACCCGCAGCACGTCGAGCGAGACTGAAGCTCCTGCGCACGGAGAAAACGAGAACACTGGGAACTCGCGGCAGAGCTTTGAAGATGCAGTGGCGGACTTTGAGAAGTCACCGCGTCGTCGACGGAAGACCCGGGGCAACTCTCGCTCCGATCAACGGCCACAACGCAACGAGTGGGACGACGATTCGCTGGCGAGTGAAGCCCAGCAACCTGTAAGGCGAGGTTCGACGGATCAGTCTGGTACGCGAGACCGAGGGGCGAGCGCCGGTGAATCGACAGGGAAGCGTGGGAGCGTCGAAACTTCCCGTGACGCCTCTGGAGGTCGCCGTCGCCGTCGAGCGGTACGGCGGACGAATCGGAGTGTGTCGTCCGAGGATGGTTCCGCGCCCAACCCTCGACAAGATGGCGGGCGTAACCCTCGCAATGCCGGCGCCCACGGGGACACCAGCCGCCAACGTGGCACCCGTGGGCACGAAGGTGACAAGGACTCGGAGCAGCATGGTGAGGAGGCAGGACGCCAGCGAAGCCGGCGCGGCCGCCGACGAGCCGCGCGCAAGCGCCGCTCCTAGCGCCCGAGGTCGTTGAGGCACAGCGCCCCAGGTCGCGGTTTGGAGAAACGCCCCGGTTCGGTGTAGTCTTTGGCAGTCGTTGTTTTTGGGGCGTGCCGCCTCGTTGCCCAAGCATGCGGGCACGGCGGATCGATCAGGTCCTGAAGCACTGAAATGAAGTTCCATGCGTCCACCGAAGCATGCCGGAGGATGCGCGAGTAGAGATAAGGGGTAACCCTCTATGTACGCGATCGTCAAGACCGGCGGCAAGCAGTACAAGGTTGCCGAAGGCGACCTCGTCAAGGTCGAGAAGCTGGAGGGTGAAGCAGGCGACAAGGTTGCACTCACCCCGATCCTTCTCGTTGATGGCGCAGACGTCACCTCCGGCGCAGACGCACTGTCCAAGGTCAATGTTGAGGCTGAGATCGTCGAGCACGGCAAGGGCAAGAAGATCGACATCCTCAAGTACAAGAACAAGACCGGTTACAAGGTCCGCCAGGGCCACCGCCAGCAGCTGACCACGGTCAAGATCACTGGCATCAAGTAAGACTTACTTTTAAGGAGATAGACAAATGGCACACAAGAAGGGTGCATCCAGCTCCTCGAACGGTCGTGACTCTGAGTCCAAGCGCCTCGGCGTGAAGCGCTTTGGTGGCCAGCAGGTCAAGGCCGGCGAGATCCTCGTCCGTCAGCGCGGTACCAAGTTCCACCCGGGCGACAACGTCGGCCGTGGCGGCGACGATACCCTGTTCGCACTGAAGCCGGGCGCTGTCCAGTTCGGCATCAAGCGTAAGCGTCGTATCGTGAATATCATCCCGGCCGATGGTGAGGGCGTTGCCTCCGAGGTCCTGGAGCAGGCAGAGGCTGCAGGCGTCGTTGAGGACGAAGCCACCGCGTAAGCGAAGGTTGGCAACACGCTAGGCCGCGTGGCCCCGATCTCGGGCTACGCGGCTTTTTGCATGCCTGGAGAATCTGCCGGAACGGTGGTGTGACCTGGAGGGCCGTATCCCTCAGCTACAAGCGTAATGCGGCCTAATGAGATCAACTGGCGGTCGGCAAATTCGGTTCCGTGAACTACTGATCCATCCGCCAGACGTACCCCGGTGGAACAGGCGCTTCCTTTCATAATGGCCTGCAAGTCGCTCATCGGCATAACAGCGTGCGCGCAATCTTCTGCCGAGTGAGCCTGCCTTTTTTCGCACAGCCAAAGAATTGGGTCGAGTGGATCACCGGTTTCGTTGGTCCCGCTCCTGAGCGTATTTACGACATCCTCCAGAGCGCTGGAATCGCCTGTAAACGTCATAGTCGTCTTCGCGCCGGAGCGTCTTATTCTCACCCCGTCCTTGGGGCTCTGGGTCGGTTGATAAGCCTTCTTGATTCTCCGCGCTGTGCGACGGACAACGTCTGTGTCACCTGCAGTATTGCAGAGTGCTTCGCGGAATTTCCACCGCTGCGTCGGATCTTTAATACTGCGAGAAGCACGGAAAATGAGTGCAAGAGTTTCGACGCAATGCTCGTTGTTCGCTGCGTATTTCCGGCACCGTTTCTGGTATCTCGTGTGCACTACCGGGCGAAAGAGCAGCCCCGCGAGGTCGAGCACGTCCATAGCGTAGTCCTTTGGCATACCTAGTAAAACGAGCTCGTCGAGTGTCTTATTTGATCGGGCAACCCACTCGGCGAGTTTGATGCCATTGCGACGGAACATAAAGTAATTGCTAATTTCGGTTGAGTAGTCCATACTGCGAAACTACCGAAATGTTGTGTGGGTAGTCAAGGGGTCGCGAAAATACAGAGTCAGCGCACATGCATGCGGGAGCTGACGTAAAGTGGAGCAGAATTCGCGAAAAGGAGTGTAGATGCAGGCAACCACGCACGATGATCTCGCAACCCTACTTGAGCAGCTCCCTTCGGGTGGAACGCTGACGGTAACACCTGGGGAGTACTCAGTTGGAACACTTCGCGTTGTGGGGCGCACCGTGCAGGCGAGTGGCCGGGGTGTAATCTTCCACGGTCGCGTCGTACTTGCCGATGGTGCGGCTTTAGTTGGTGTGAGCGTGATGGGGCCGAATGAAGCAAACGCCGTCATTTGTAACCGAGGGCAAGCTACGCTGAGCTATTGCACTGTGCGAATCCCGGCAGTTTCGACGTACCCTGCTGTCGGCGTCAAAGATGCGCAGCTCAACGTGGTGAATTCTGATGTACGTGGCAGCGACGCCAAGAAAGCTATCCTTGGCGCGCAAAATGCTCAAATCGCAGTTGAACGATCCCACACCGACGCGCTCGAAATTCTTTCAAACGTGAGTGCAACGATCGCCTCGTCCACAGTGGGAACCCTCATCATTAATAAGGGCGGACGCGCCCACCTCGGCGAAGGCGTAGCCATCAAGACTCCGGCAGGTAAGAGAATTGCAGCTGTCGCTGGCGGAGGTGTGCTCGAGGGGCAGCGCGCGCACGTCGATACGAGCCGCCCCGAGATTTTTGTGAAGGACGCTACGGTCCGGATTCCGCAGATGAGCAGCCAAACTGGAGAGCGCATTACCGTCAAGGCTTCCGGTGGCGCGACGGTTGATGTTGATCAGAGCTCATGCGTCGTGGAGCGGGAGAGCGCTGACGAAACAGAAGTTCGGTGGAGTGCTTCCGAAGGTGCGGACTTTGACCGCGTTGTAGCCCCAAGGCTTGCGCCAGAGGCGACGGTGATTCTTGAGGCCGGGGAGTACCGGATGCAGTCGGTGCCGGAAAAGATGCGGCACTTCACAATTCGAGGGGCTGGTCGCGACGAAACCACGATCGCGGTCACCGGCGCGCTTTGCGCGAAAAACGGCGGCACCGTGCGCATTGAGGACGCAACGATTCTGCAGGCAGATGGGCAAAACTGCTTCAACGTGTTTGACCAGTCGTTTGGCGAGCTAGTTCGTACGCGTGTCGTCACCGCGCAACGGTCGAGCAATATGCCCGCCATTTTTGCCAGGGGCAGAAGGCTCTTGCTTGAGGATGCGATTGTTGAATCTCCCGCGGGTGTAACAAATGCGACGCTCTCGGTGAGCGGAGGGGAACTTGTGGCCAAGCGGTCATTTCTCGGGTGGTCGCAGATTCTCGACGGTGTGCTGGCCGTATTTGAAAACACGCGAGCGTTCTCGATCATGGCTGAAAACTCGCGGCTATCTGGTTCCTTGGTGCTCCACCCGTCGATGGCAAACTTCCGCCAGCTCGTCCTCCAAAACGGCAGTCGAGGCGAGTTCGATGAGCTCACTCTCTTTGCCTCCTACGGTGAGTTTCTGGTCAATGGCTCCGTGCTCAGCGTCGAAGATACAAAGCTCACGCAGGGCGCGCAGATTGCAATCTACTCCCAAAATGGCAGCCAGGTGGACGTCGACGTTGCTGCCGTATTCGAAAGCGTCGATGGACAATGGAAGCAGGTCCAAGCGCCCACGCCGGTTAACGGGCCCACGTCAGCAAACTCGGGGAAGAGCGGTCAAGTCAGCGGAAGTTCCCAAGGAAGCGGCGCTGCTGGGGCTGTCGCCTCGGCACCTGGCGATCCGATGGCGCAGATCAACGAGCTCATCGGCCTTGCGAGCGTGAAGCGGCAGATCGCCTCCTTTATGGACCGCGTGAAATTCAATCAGCGCCGCAATGAGCTTGGCCTCGCGTCCGAGCCTGTGGTTATGCACTCCATGTTCCTCGGTAATCCGGGTACAGGTAAAACGACCGTCGCTCGCCTTCTTGGCCAGGCGCTGTACAGCGCAGGAGCGGTGCGCACGAACACTTTCGTCGAGGTTGGACGTGCGGACCTCGTTGCGGAGCACATTGGTGGCACCGCCCAGAAGACGAACAAAGTGCTTGAAGAAGCCCGCGGCGGCGTCCTTTTTGTGGACGAGGCTTACGACCTTCACTCTGAGGGAGGCAATGACTTTGGTAAGGAAGCCGTGAATGCGATCCTGACATTTATGGAGAACAACCGCGAAGACATCGTGATTATCTTTGCAGGTTACACAGACAAAATGCAGGACTTCCTCTCAATGAACCCCGGTTTGAAGTCCCGCATTCCGAACCGGTTTGACTTTGAGGACTACTCCGCCGACGAGCTTGCACAGATCGGTGCGGCGAGCTTGGCAAAGAAGGGCTACACCTTTGATGAGGAAGCGTTGCATTCGGCGATCCGCCGTCAGTATCGACGTTCCGGCGACGGTTCGAATGGCCGTTGGGCGAGAAACTTCGAGGATAAGCTCATCAGCTCCATTAGTAGTCGACTTGCACGCGAATACGCGGGTGATCTGTCGAAGGTGACGAATGAGGAAATTACAAGCGTGACTGACGCCGATATTCGCGCGGTTTCGGGCGGAGAATCGAGTGGTCAGCGTGTCGAAGAGCTGTTGGATCAGCTGGAGAGCCTGATTGGCCTCGAAGAGGTCAAGCAGTGGGCGGCCGAATTGGTGCGCGTCGCGGAAACGAATCAGCGCCTCGAAGCGCAAGGTCTGCAGACGTCGTCGCCGACCTACCACATGGTCTTTTCTGGCAACCCGGGTACTGGCAAGACGACCGTTGCGCGTATCGTGGCGGAAATTTTCCACGCACTCGGCATTCTGGAATCCCCCACTGTCAAGGAAGTCACGCGGTCTGACCTCGTCGGATCGGTGATTGGCGCGACTGAAAAGCAGACCACCCGTGCGCTGGATGAAGCGCTCGGAGGCGTCCTGTTCATCGACGAGGCGTACCAGCTCACCGCAGCAGGCGGCGCTAACGATTTCGGTCTGCAAGCCGTAGAGACACTGCTCCCTCGCCTGGAGAATGACCGGAGCAAGTTCATCGCCATTCTTGCCGGTTACACCAAGGAGATGGACGAGTTCATGAATGCAAACCCAGGCTTGCGTTCGCGTATCCCGAACTCCATTGAGTTCCCCGATTACTCGCCCGTCGACGTCGCGCGCATTGTGGAAGCAAGCATCACCGGCAGGGGCTGGCTTGTCGACGCTGATTTGCTCACCGCTACTGTCGTCGCAGCCTACGAAGCACTTCCGCCCGCGGAGCGAAGCAATGGTCGCTGGGCCCGCAATTTTGCGGACCGGCTAGAGCACCAGCACAAGCTGTGGATCAGTCAGAACAATGTGTCCGGTGAGGAGCTTCGTCGAATTTCAGACGACACCGTTCGCGCGGTGGCGGGTATCGGCGAGTAGTCGATCCCCGACCCGGTACCCTGCAAGTGAGAAGCACGAAATCACGGAAAGGCGGGCGTAACCATGGCGCAGTTTGTTGATCGTGCGGTTCTGCACCTGCAAGCGGGCGACGGCGGGCACGGTTGTGTCTCCGTGCACCGCGAAAAGTTCAAGCCACTCGGTGGGCCGGACGGCGGCAACGGTGGACACGGTGGGGACATTGTCCTCGAGGTGTCGACCCAGGTGCACACGCTGCTCGACTTTCAGTACCGGCCGCATGTGAAGGCTGAACGTGGTGCAAACGGCGAGGGTGATCACCGCAATGGCGCCCGGGGCGAAGACCTCATCCTCCATGTGCCCGTCGGCACTGTCGTACGCAGTGAAGATGGCGAGATACTTGCCGACCTCACCGTTCCGGGGACGAAGTTTATTGCCGCAGAAGGCGGTTTTGGCGGGCTAGGTAATGCAGCACTGGCCACCGCGAAGAGGAAGGCCCCGGGGTTCGCACTGAAGGGGGAACCTGGTGAAGCGCATGATCTCATTCTTGAGCTGAAGTCTGTCGCAGATGTGGGCTTGGTGGGTTTCCCATCGGCCGGTAAGTCATCCCTCATTTCAGTACTGTCCGCTGCGAAGCCGAAAATTGCGGACTACCCGTTCACCACACTTGCGCCCAATCTCGGCGTGGTCGACGTCGGCGACGACACGTTTACCATCGCCGACGTGCCGGGACTTATTCCGGGTGCCAGCGAAGGGAAGGGGCTCGGTCTTGATTTCCTTCGCCACATCGAGCGAACCGCCGTGCTCATTCACGTGGTCGATGTTGCGTCACTTGAGCCTGGGCGCGATCCGATCTCGGATATTGAAGCACTCGAGGCTGAGCTTGATAGCTACGCCGAGGCACTCGACCACGATTCCGGGCTCGGGGACCTTCGCCAACGGCCAAGGGTCATCGTGCTGAACAAGTTGGATATTCCCGACGCGGCGGAGCTTGCAGAGTTCCTGCTCAGTGACATCAAGGACAAGTTTGATTGGCCGGTGTACTTCGTGTCCACAGTGACTCGCGCGGGGCTCGAAGAGCTGAAGTGGGCGATGTGGGACGTTGTGAAGAAGTCGCGTGACGCGCAGCGTAAAGCAGCTCGAAAGGCCGCCGGTGCGAGCGGCAACGCACTGGGCGCGGAGCCGCAGATCATCCGACCACGCGCAGTGGGGAGAAATGGGCGGTCCGGTTCCGGCATCACTGTCGAGCGCGATCCGCTGTACCCCGAGGGCTGGATTGTTACGGGCGAGAAAGCTGAGCGATGGATCCGGCAAACCGACTTTGACAACGACGAGGCAGTGGGCTATCTCTCCGACCGTCTGGAAAAGGCTGGTGTTGAGGACGAGCTCCGTCGGATCGGCGCCAAGGAGGGCGATACGGTCACGATCGGTGAAATCTCGTTTGATTGGGAACCGATGCGTGGCGGCGACCCGACACTTGCTGGCCGCGGTGGCGACGCTCGCCTCTACGACACGAATCGCGTCTCCGCGGCAGAACGCAAGCGTGCCTCGCAGGCTCGCCGTGGCCTGATCGATGAGTTTGATTACGGCGACGGTGAAGAAGCCGAGCGGAAGCGCTGGGAGGGCTAGCAACCCATGGCCTCTGAATCCCAGCTGCGTGCACAAATTGCTGCGGCGCGCCGGGTCGTGGTGAAGATTGGTTCGAGTTCCTTAGTCAATGAGGATTCGGCAGTCAGCACTGCGAAAATCGACGCGCTCGTGGATGCAATGCATGCACGTATGAGCACGGGAACAGACATCATCGTCGTCTCGTCTGGTGCTGTTGCGGCCGGCTGCAAGCCGCTGGGTCTGCACCAGCGTCCGCGCGATCTGGCGACCAAGCAGGCCGCCTCAGCAGTGGGACAAGTCCATCTTGCCCAGGCTTGGGGGTCGTCCTTTGCACGCTACGGGCGAACCACCGGCCAGGTGCTGCTGACGCAAGCAGACGCAGGGGCACGCGAGCGTGCGCGCAACGCGCAGCGGACCATTGACCGGCTGCGGCAGCTTGGCACCGTGCCAATCGTGAACGAGAACGATACGGTCGCCACGACAGAAATGCGATTTGGTGATAACGACAGGCTCTCGGCCATCGTAGCCACGCTGACTTCGTCGGACGCACTCGTGCTCTTGTCCGACGTCGACGGGTTGTATGACCGAAACCCCTCCGACCCCAATGCAACGTTCATCAGTGAGGTTCGCAGTGGCCGCGACCTCGAGGGAGTCGCTGCGGGCGACGGAGGCGCGTTCGGAACCGGGGGTATGGCGGCCAAAGTGTCGGCGGCACGGCTCGCGGCGCGGGGTGGGGTACCGGTGTTGTTGACGTCGGCAAGCAATATTGACCAGGCGCTCGGTCCGGCCGATTGCGGGACGGTATTCCATACACGACCGGAATCGAAGTTGCGGGCGTGGAAGTTCTGGGCGCTCTATGCTGCAGACGCAGAGGGCGTGCTGCGCTTGGACGCCGGCGCGGTTGACGCGGTGACTCGGGGTGGGACGAGTTTGCTCGCGGTGGGTATTACTGATGTCGAGGGCGATTTTCACGCAGGCGACATTGTAGAGATCCTCGGCCCTGACTCCGAGGTCGTTGGGCGCGGTGAAGTTGCATTTGATGCTGCAGAACTCCATGGGATGTTGGGCAAGCACACTACCGAGCTGGAAGAAAACAAGCGTCGGCCGGTAGTGCATGCGGACTACCTTTCTCAGTACGCGAGCCGCCTGTAGCGATTACTGTGGGGGCATGAAGTACGCATTTTTGCCCTCACCGTGGAAAGAGTCCGCGGACCACCTGCGCGCAGCTGGTCATGAAATGGTCGACCTTTCGGAGAACCCTGACTTGCTAATCTTCCGCGGCGGAGCGTCGGATTTCCCCGCTGAACTGCCGGAAAGCGTCAAGGTCGTGCAGATTGGTTACGCGGGTGTTGAGCAGCTGCTTGAAGCTGGAATTCTTGCCCGCCACGCTGGGTGCGGTGTCCGTTTCGCCAACGCAGCTGGAATCTACGACGACACGGTTGCAGAAGCGACGCTGGCACTGCTCCTCGCTGTGCTCCACCGCCACAAGGCAGTGTCTCGCGAGTGGAACCAGGAGCAACTCTTTGGCGAAACTGAGTACCTTTTTGACGCGAAGAAGCTCGCGATCATCGGCGCGGGTGGCATCGGGAAGAAGCTCATCGAATTTACCGCGCCGTTCGGCGTCGAAATTACCGCGGTGAATCGGTCAGGCCGTGACGTCAGTGGGGCTGATCGCACCGTTGCCATGGGGGATGTCGAAGCGATGGAAGTTGTGTGGTCCGAATCCGACTGTGTCGTTCTCCTGGCGCCACTGACTCCGGAAACTCGGCACTTGGTTGATGCCACGGTGCTGGCGAAGATGCGGAATAACGCGGTGATCGTCAACGTAGGGAGGGGAGCGCTGATTGATACGGAGGCGCTGACAACAGCCTTGCAAGACGGCGCTATTGCGGGTGCCGGATTGGATGTAACGGACCCCGAACCGCTGCCTGCAGACCATCCGCTCTGGGAGATGGATAATGTGGTGATTACACCCCACACCGCGAACATCCCGCGCTTTATGGCCCGCCGGGTTGGCGCGCTTGCGGCCAGAAACTGGGAGTTGTTTGCCGCAGGCGATTCGATGAGCACCGAAGTCGACGTCGAGGCGGGATATTAGGATGAGTGGACACACAACAGCGGATGGCACTGCCCAATCCGGTTACGAAACGGTGTCCGTGGAGGCGCTCGCGCGTGAAGCGAAGCGGGTCGCGCCGCTGCTTGCGAAAATATCGACCGCGGTGAAGAACCGCGTTCTCATTGCTGCCGCGGGTGCTCTAGTGGAGCGAGCGGACGAAATCCTGGCCGCCAACGAGAAGGACATCGAGGCGGCGCGCGCCAACGGTATGTCAGAGGCGATGGTGGACCGTCTGGCTCTCAGCCAACAGCGTGTCGAGGCGATGGCTGCCGGCCTGGACCAGGTGGCGAACCTCAGCGATCCCATCGGCGAGGTGCTCCGAGGGCATACGATGCCTAACGGCATCCGCATGCGACAGGTTCGCGTTCCACTCGGGGTGATGGGCATGGTTTACGAAGCGCGGCCCAACGTCACCGTTGACGCATTCGGGTTGGCGTTGAAGGCAGGCAACGCTGCGCTTTTGCGGGGCTCGAAGTCGGCGGTTCATTCCAACTCCGCCTTGGTGAACATTATCCAGGACGCCCTCCACCAGTTCGACCTTCCGCGCGAAACGGTGCAACTCCTGCCGTGTGAAAGCCACGATTCGGTGCAGGAGCTCATCACCGCGCGCGGTCTGGTGGACGTTGTCATTCCGCGCGGTAGCGCGGCGCTTATCGATGCAGTCGTTCAAAACGCCACTGTTCCGACTATTGAGACCGGTACCGGCAATTGTCACTTTTTCATTGACCGTGACGCCCAACTCGACGACGCCATCGCAATGCTTCTCAATGGCAAAACCCGCCGGTGCTCCGTATGTAACGCGACGGAGACAGTGCTTATCGACGCCGCGCTCCCGGACGCAGACAAACTCAGAATCGTCCAATCATTGCAGGAAGCGGGGGTGACGGTGCACGGCGACGTCGAAAAGCTTGGCGCGTTTCAGGCGCAAGGAATTATTGAGGCTACCGAGGCTGATTGGGCTGAGGAGTACCTTTCGATGGACATTGCGTGCGCCGTGGTTGAGAGCGTCGACGGTGCGATTCAGCACATCGCTGCGTACAGCAGCGGGCACACCGAGGCGATCGCGTCGCTGAACGCGTCGACGCTGCAGCAGTTTGCCGATTCGGTCGATGCTGCGGCAGTCGTGCTGAACGCTTCGACTGCCTTTACTGATGGCTTTGAATACGGAATGGGCGCAGAGATTGGTATCTCGACCCAGAAGTTGCACGCGCGCGGACCGATGGCACTTCCCGAGCTGACCAGCACAAAGTGGATCTTGGAGGGGGCTGGTCAGACCCGCCCGTGATCGTAATGAGACATTGGTGGCAACTGGCTATATGCTCATTGGCGTGTTAAATTCTCATGCCAATCTCCGCGCTCGCCTCTGCGCGATTGTCATCGCCCTGGTTGCCGCAATTACCGTTGTCGCGAGTCCGCTGAGCCCGACCCCAAAGGCCGAAGCGCAGCACCGATGCCCAGCCGTCGCCTTTGTTGCCGCACGCGGGTCCGGACAAAACGACCAGATTTTCCGCACAAGCTACTCCCCGCAGGCGCCGTGGGTGTCGAACGGCTGGGAAGGGCAGACGATCCGTGCCTTCCTCCGCCACGCTGAGGGGCGTTACGCGGCCACGCACGGCGGCAATTCCCTGATGAAGGATGTCGAAGTACTCGGCCTTGAGCCGCGTTTCTACCCGGCTGTGTACCCCGAGTATGAGGTCCCCAACGTCATTGCACCGACGACAGCGCTGCAGGCGTTTAGCCTCGCAATGCAATACTCCGTCCCCGTGCTCCGCATGGCGATGCGCGCCGGGAACGAGTTCCTCGACTCTGTGCAGGTTGGTCGCACTGGCGTGATGGCCATGATCAACGGGTACGAAGCCACGACGGGCTGCCACCCGCAGTACATCCTGTCGGGATACTCCCAGGGCGCGATGATCATGCTTGAGCACGAGCGTGAGCTCGCGCGGCGCGGCCAGCTCGCCGGTGTGGTCTACTTTGGCAATCCGAATACCGCTGCCGGTGACCCGTCCACCGTTGGCGTGCCGGGCGGTGGCGCGGGTGGCATTCTCGGATTCCTGCCGTTTAACTCCCGCACGGCCGCTGGCACTGGCAACCGCGTGAACTACTGCCTGCCCCTCGATGGTGTCTGCGACCTTTCCGTGCAAACGCTGCGCGCTTCTCAGGGAAACGGCGGTAATCACGGGCGCTACTTCATCTGGGGCTCCCGGTGGGACAACCAGGTATCGGACTCGTTCGGCAGGTTCGTGGACCAAGTCCGCTACTAGGCCAGTTGCCGCGGTCCGGTCAGAAAAGCGGAGTCATGGCATCATACGAACGACGTCCCGCGTACGCTAAGCAGCATGGACGACGCTTTTGCAGACTCGTTGGATGATGCCGCGCGCATTGGCATCATGGGCGGCACCTTCGACCCCATCCACCATGGGCACCTCGTCGCCGCGAGTGAGGTCGCGGACCGCTTCCAGCTCGACGAGGTGGTGTTTGTGCCCACAGGTAACCCGTGGCAGAAGGCGGGACGCACAATTACTGCCGCTGAAGACAGGTATTTGATGACGGTGATCGCCACAGCGTCAAATCCGCGGTTCTCTGTCTCTCGCGTCGACATTGACCGGGGAGGGCCCACCTACACGATGGACACGCTGCGTGATCTCCGCGAGCAGTTTCCCAACGCGCAGCTGTACTTCATCACGGGAGCGGACGCGCTGAGCTCGATTATGTCGTGGCGCGACTGGGAGCACATGTTTGAGCTCGCGGAATTTGTCGGCGTGACGCGCCCCGGTTACGAGCTCAGCGAGGACATGTTTCCGGAGGAAATTCAGCGGCGCGTGCATCTGATTGAGATTCCAGCAATGGCGATTTCATCGACCGACTGCCGGGAACGGTCAGGACAGGGGAGGCCAGTCTGGTATTTGGTTCCCGACGGCGTCGTGCAATACATCGGGAAGAACCAGCTCTACCAGTAAGTGGCACTTTGCGCGCTCATCGTGGGAGAATGGGGGCGCATTATTGTTATCAGCGAAAAGGAATTGCTTCTTGAGTGCAGCGCAGGTCTCCATCGATCAAGCCACGATTGCCGCTAAGGCGGCCGACGAAAAGCTTGGCACGAACATTGCCGTCCTCGATGTCTCCCAGGTCATGGGCATCACGGACATTTTTGTAGTCGTCTCTGCAAGCAGTGAGCGGCAGGTCGCGTCCATTGTCGATGAGGTCGAGTCTGAGCTCACTGCGGCTGGACTCGAGCCGAAGCGCCGGGAAGGGAACCGTGAGTTCCGCTGGGTGCTGCTTGACTACGGAAACTTTGTGGTCCACGTGCAGCGCGAAGCGGAGCGCGAGTTTTACGGCTTGGACCGGTTGTACGCCGATTGCCCGGCGATCTCGGTTGAGGGCATCGCGCCGTATGAGCGCCCGAGCGACTTCGGAGACGTTCGCGAGGTCGAAACCTTGGAAGACCTGCCGCTTGCCGGTGAGGTCGCGGAGGACGAAGACTAACGCTTGACGACGCCCACCCCGTCAGCAACCAACGTCGTTGATCCCCTTTTCAACGCGCCACATTGATTACGAGCAAAGGAGCGCCGATGCAGCGCCGGCTAATTCTGCTGCGGCACGGGCAAACTACATATAACGCGACCAACAGGATGCAGGGACACCTAGACTCCCCGCTTTCGGAGACCGGTTTGGCGCAGGCGCGGTCGGCTGCGGAATTGGTGGCCAAGCTCGGAGTGTCAAAGATTGTTGCTTCCGATCTCCAGCGTGCGGCAAATACTGCGCAGATCATCGCGGATCGGCTGGGGCTTCCCGTGTCGACTGATGCTCGGCTCCGAGAGACCCACCTCGGCGAGTGGCAGGGCAAGTCGCACGCAGAAGTCGATGCGGCCCACCCAGGTGCGCGGGCTCGCTGGCGCAACGATGCCGCGTGGGCACCACCAGAAGGGGAAAGCCGCGTCGAAGTTGCGCAGCGCGCGCGTCCGGTTGTTGAGGAGCTGCTTGCAGAATACGACGCGTGGGATGACTCCGCGGTGCTTCTGGTTGCGCACGGAGGGACGATCTCGGCGCTGACAGCGAACCTGCTGGGACTTGACGTGTCACAATTCCCATTATTTAAGAGCCTAGGCAATACAAATACAGCGCGCCTGTACGCGATGCCTGCCTATAGTGAGCCCGATGCCGGAATGCAGTGGTACCTCGAAGCCTGGAACCAAGGGCTGGTCGTGCCATGACGGTGCGCGTAGTCGTTGATTCTGCAGCGGGACTCTCGGAGGAGCTCCTGCGAGAGTTGGATATTGCCGTGGTTGACCTCCACGTGCTGGACGGGGACGAGGGGGCGTCGACAAGCGGACTCACCGCTATCGAGCTTGCTGCGTGCTACGGCCGCCAACTCGAGCGTGGAGGCGACGACGGCGTCGTCGCCTTGCATCTGTCGAAATCGTTTTCTTCAACGTGGTCCGCGGCTGTCCAGGCGGCGGGAGTCTTTCCTGGAAACGTGCGAGTGGTGGACACAAACGCTGCCGGTATGGCAGTTGGAGCCGCAGCGATGGCGGCGGCAACGATTGCACGTGAGGGAGCTGATTTGGACGAATGCGAGGAGATGGCACGGGCCACGATCGAGCGCTCCGAAACGTGGTTGTACTTGAGCCAGCTTGATGACCTTCGTAAGAGCGGGCGGCTTTCAACTGGCACGGCGGTGCTGTCTGCAGCACTGTTGGCAACGAAGCCCATTCTTCGGTTGCACGAGGGAAAATTCGAGCTGGCGGGGAAGACGAGGACGCAGACGAAGGCGTTTGCCAAGCTGGCAGAACTTGTGATGGAGCGCGCTGAGGACCTCCCTGTGTTTGCTGCGGTCCAACACGCCGAATGCGAGGACGCTGCTGAGCATTTGGCGGAAACACTCAGAGAGGTGCTGCCAAACGGGTCACGCGTACTTGTCGCGCCTCTGGTGGATGTGCTCGCAGTTCACACCGGTAGTGGGGCTATTGGACTTTCGGTCGTCTTCTCTTCGCAGGGACGGCCTGCGGCGTAATTCGCCTGCGTGATCTTCGTCGGTGCCCCACGGGCCAGATTCACTTACTTGCGATGTTGATCGAATAGTGCGTTTCCTCTTCCGATTGATTCGAATATTGCGTATTATCGCGATATGGAATCTTTAGCAAGAATTAAAGAACTCACTCGTCCGACGGGGGAAGAGGATCTCCTCAACGTAAAATATCCGCCGCCCCGCATCCAGGTGGCTCCAAAATATGCCATCAGCGCGGTGGTGCTCGTATTTCTGGCGGTCGGTGGGTGGGCCATCACCCGCCCACCCTCTCACAGCGAGTCTGTTCCCCAGTGGGAATCGACTGCAACTGAAGCAGAATCCAGTGGCCAAATCGTGGTTTCCGTGATCGGGCAAGTGGAAAACCAGGGGCTTGTCACGCTGCAAGACGGAGCCCGAATCGCGGATGCCGTTAACGTGGCACGGCCAACCGGTGACGCGGACATCTACCAGCTCAACCAAGCGCAGTTGCTCGTCGACGGCCAACAGATCCTTGTGCCAAGCAAAGGCGCGCCGCCGGTTCCTCACGAGCTCGGAGCTGGCGGTGCCCAGTCGGGCGGTGCGCCTCCGGCGGGTGGCGCAGGTGGGCTCGTTTCACTCAACTTCGCTACAGCAGAAGAGCTGACCAGTCTTTCAGGTGTTGGTGACGCCACAGCGGCGGCGATTGTTGCCCACCGGGAGTCAAACGGCCCGTTTGCCAAGCTGGAGGACCTCATGGACGTCAAGGGGATCGGCCCAGCCAAATTTGACGCCCTCAAAGACCAGATCACGCTGTAGCTATGCAGGAACTCCGACTCGCTCCGGCAGCCCTCGTCGTGTGGGGAGCAACCATCTGCTGCCTGCTCATCGGCCTGCTCCCCGCAGGCTTCTTTGTAGTGGCGACAGCATTGGTGTTTTTCTGTGCGCGGCAAAAGGGGCAGGCGATCTTGGTCGCCGGACTTGGCGCTGCATCCCTTATTTGTACGTCTCTGCGTATCCGTATTGCAACATCCTTTGCACTGAGCCACGAGGTTGGTCGCAGTGCAGAATTCCCCGCTACGGTGCTTGGCCAGCCTAAGCCGTTGAGCTCGGGCGGGTTCCTTACAAACGTGAGCCTTGATGGCTACCCAGCGAAGATTCCAGTCTTCGCACCGGAGCTGGATGACTCCGTCGTTTCAGGCGCAAGCGTAGCGGTATCTGGCCAGGTACGGGAGTCCACGTTTCCTGGGATCGGGACGGTGACAGTAAACGGCGAAGTGGACACTGTTGCTGCGCCGCGCGGTTTTGCCGCGTTTGCGCACCATGTCCGTGCGACATTTGGACAATCTGTGCAGGCAAACGTCGGGGATGCTGCGGGAGGCCTCATCCCGGGAATGGTACTTGGGGATACGCAATATCAAACCGAGGCGGAGCAACAGGCATACATTGACACGGGGCTGAGCCATTTGTCCGCGGTGTCCGGTGCGAACGTGGCGATTGTGACAACGTTTGCGATCGTCGTCGCATCGCTTCTAGGCCTTGGATTGCGGGGGCGCCTCATCGCCGCGGCGATAGCACTGTCGCTCTTTGCCGCGCTGATTGGTCCGGATCCGAGCGTGCTGCGTGCGTCTGTGACCGGACTGGTCGGTGTCGTGGCGGTGGTGGCGTCGTCAAGAGTCGAGCCCATACACGCGTTGTGTTTGTCTGTGATCGTCTTGATTTTTATCGACCCAGACCTGGCGGTGCATTTCGGTTTTGCGCTGTCCGTCGCGGCTACTGCCGGGATTGTCGCGCTCAACCCACTGCTTTACCGCGCCCTTGCAGTTACCGGGTGGCCGGACATTGTGGTTCGAGCGCTGGCTGTAGCAATTGCTGCTGACCTTGCGACGATACCAATCATTGCGCTGATGTCGGGACAGGTATCGCTTGTCTCGGTGGCTGCGAATGTCCTCGTCGCCCCAGTGGTTCCCCTCATCACGGTCCTCGGCTTGATCGCGGTGGTTCTCGCGTTGCTGCCAGGAGGCCTCGAGGTGGTGCTCCTGCGCGCAATGGAACCGTTCGCGTGGTGGGTCCACAAGGTCGCAACATGGGGATCGGAGATGCCTTTTGCGCTTATCGACGCCACGCCAGCGGCCGTACTCGTCGCCTACGGATGGATCGTCGCGGGGCTGGTCGCGGGACGCCCGAGACTGACGTTAGCCACAATTGTGTCGTTGATCCTCGTGATGCAGGCCCCCTTTTCCGGGCATGGTCGCACGCTTGATCCGAGGCAGCTTACTGCACACGTCGTAGAGAGCAAGGAAGACGTCGAACCAATTCCGGCAGGAACCCAGGTTGTGGTGGTGCTTGAATCCGGGCGGCCACACTCGCGGCCCGTGCAAACGGCATCTGGTATCCCGGTGCTGTTTCCCAACCGTGATGGTCCGGGGCGACTCTACGCCGATGGCACGCAGGAGCTTCGCGGTTCCGGCCCCTAAGATGGTGGACATGCTCAACCCCGTGCACCTCGTACTCGGTGAAGAGGCGTTTCTTGCGGAGCGCATCACCAACGAGATCATCGACCAGATTGGCCCTGCTGCGGAGGTCTCCACGCTGCGTGCAGGCGACGTCACCGAAGGCGAAATCGCGATGGCAACAAGCCCATCCCTCTTCGCCGAAGAACGTGTCGTGGTGGTGAAAAAAGCAGAAATAGCGGGAAAAGAGCCCACTCAGGTGCTCCTGAACGCGTGCATGGATCCTGCCCCGGGCATGACGCTCATCATCGAGCACACCGGCGGTGGGCGCCAAAAAGCGATGGTGAAGAAATTTCAGAAAATCGCTGAAGTACATCCTGCAAATCCGGTTGGCCCTCGAGACCGACCCGCATGGGTTACGTCCGAGTTTCGTCGTCACGGCGTTCGCCCGCATCAGGACGTCGTCGCCGCGCTGCTTGAATCTGTGGGATCTGACTTGCGGGAGCTGGCGTCCGCTGTCAGTCAGCTCGTGGCGGACACAAACGGCGAAGTCACGGTCGAAGCAGTCCGTCAGTATTACACGGGCGTTGCAGAAGTAGCCGGGTTCGATATTGCGGAACTCGCGCTGCAGGGCCGTGCGGACAAAGCGCTGGCGTCGACGCGCCGGGCGTTGCAATTGGGCACGGACCCTGTAGCTATTGCAGCGGCGTTGGCGTATAAGGTCGGCGACCTCGCAAAGTTGCAAGGGGAGCGTGGGGACCCAAATCAGCTTGCCAGGGTCGTCGGTATGCCACCGTATGGGGTGAAGAAGACCATGCAGCTCGCACGACGGTGGTCTTCTGAGGCAGTGTCGCAGGCCGTGATCATCGTGGCAGACCTGGACGCAGAGGTGAAAGGCAATGGCGGTATTCCCGAGTTTGCGGTGGAGAACGCTGTCCGCCGCCTCGCGCAGCTCGCGTGATAGTTTTTCGGTATGACCATTGAGCGCACGAGCAATCCTGCCCACCAAGACGAGAAAATTCCCGAGGAAGTGCGGGAATTTGCCACCAAGATGTTCAACTTGGCACGTTCCGGCGACGTATCGCTCTTGGATTACGTTGACGCCGGAGTGGATGTGAATCTGTCCAATCAGGACGGCAATAGCTTGCTCATGCTCGCCGCCTATTCAGGGCATGTTGATGTGGTCCGTGGGTTGCTCGGCCGTGGCGCAGATGTTGAACGCCTCAACTCCCGCGGCCAGAGCATCCTCGCCGGTGCGGTGTTTAAAGGCGACGAGGACATGGTGAGCGTGCTGCTTGCTGCCGACGCGAGCCCAGAGGCAGGGCAGCCTTCAGCGCGGGAAACTGCGCGTATGTTTGGCCGCGAAGATCTGCTGGGACCGACCGCATGATCGGGTTCGGGGACCTGGCTGTCATCGTCGGCCTGAACTTGCTCGGTGCGGCATCACCGGGGCCGGACATTATTCTGGTTACGCGGACAGGGACTCGGTCGCGCACCCATGCGTGGGCCACGACCCTGGGGACCCAAACTGGGGTGCTGTTGTGGTGCACGTTGACAGTGATCGGTGCGACTGCGCTCCTCAACGCATTTCCGTGGGCGCTCGAGGCCGTGCAGGTATTGGGCGGCGCTTTCTTGGCATGGATGGGGATCGGCAACGTACGTAGCGGTTGGGCAGAGAGGAGGAAGCCTCCTCCAAATACGGTTGAGGCTGCACGCCGACTCGGCACGCCACGGGCCAGCTACATTCGAGGGCTGACCACGAACCTGGCGAACCCGAAAATTGTTCTCGGCCTCTCAGCGATGATCGCCCCGCTACTGCCAGCGCACCCTTCGGCGCTGACGGCGGTTGTCGTTATCTTGGCGCTGTGGCTGAGCTCATTCGCGTTGTTTGCGGCGTATACCCAGGTCATTTCTACAGATCGCGTCCGGCGCCGGATGCTAGGGGCAGGCCCCTTCATCGACATCGGCGCTGGCTGCTTCTTTTTCGTCGTCGGTGTTGTGCTCTTTCTACGCGGCGCACTCGCATTGGGGCAGTAACGTGCAAGGCTGCGGCATAGTCCCCGCAGCACCGCTTTGGCGCCGCGTTAGAGCTCGTTGAGGACGAAATTGACGGACTCCGTCGTCGCGTCTGGGTTGGTAAACCACGTGTGGCCGCCACCGTCGACGCGCTCAAGCCGAGTGGGCGTGAGACAACTCGTGGGCTCAAAACTGGTGGAAAACGCTCCGGGGGTTTCAATGAGCTGCGTCGAGCAACCGTTCTTCCGGCCAAACGTAGCAAACACACGGTCGACGGGTTGAAAGTGCGCGCCGTGTCGGGTTCCGCCGAAATACCCCACGACGTCGTCGTTCGTCCCGTGCAGCAGGAGCGTCGCCACGTCGCCGGACGTGCAGTTGCTCACGGTCGGGTCGTAGTACGCACCGGCAGCCGAAGCAACTGCTTTGACCAATTCTGGTGCGTGGCACGCCAACGCGGCAGCCATGCCACCGCCGTTGGATAGCCCGATCGCAGCAACGTGGTCCCGCTCGCCACCGAAGTTGGTCGCAACATCGTCGATCGCGGCACGGACGAAGTCGATGTCGTTGTCCACAGTCGTGTCAGCGTATGGTGCGCCGCTCCAAGCATTGTTGATTCCTTGCGCATAGATAATGATTGCGTCACGAGCGACCGATTCCAGTCGCATGTATTCACGCGAGCGCTCAGCAGAATGCTGCCAACCGCCAAAGGCGATGATGACCGGGTAGGCATCGCCTTGGTGATAGTGGGCGGGCAGTACGACGTTGAACTCGCGGGTTCTACCGCCTGCCTGCACGGTGCGACGTCGGAGCGACCCTCCGCCTTCATAGTCACCGTCGGGAGCAGCGTTCTTCGACGACCCCTCGGTGCCCACAATCGGAAGCGCAACGCCCAGTACCGCGATGAGTGCGATGAGGACGCCAATGCGCTGCGCCACCACCGGATCTACCCCGGGAAGCTGAGGGAAAGCTCCGTTCAGGCCGCGTGGCCGGCTCTTGAGAAGCTCTTCTGCGAGCGACGCATTCGTGGCAGGCAGGACGCCGACCGAGGCGTCCTGCGGGCGGCTCTCCGCAGGGGTATCCGCAGAGGCGACGGCAGGGAAGCCGTCCTCCTCGCTGAATGCAACCGCGGTGCTGAGGGCGAGTGCAGTGGTCAATGCGGCCGCACTCATCGTTCGTCGCCACGATCGTGGCAGGCGCGGCGCTCGGGGATTGGACGATTGGGAAATGATCACCCGGCAATCGTAATCCAACCTGGGAGCAAGTATTGCGTCTCCCGTGGGCGAATATGAAAAAGCTCCCACGCCGACCTCGCGGCCGGGGCGGGAGCGACGACGCTCAGCGTCAGTTACGCCATCTTGTTCAGGGCGGTAGCCATGTTGGACTTCTTGTTCGCCGCGCTGTTGCGGTGGTAGACGCCCTTGGTCACAGCCTTGTCAAGCTTGCGGGAAGCCACGCGGAGCTGAGCCTCTGCGGCAGCCTTGTCGCCGGACTCGACAGCCTCGCGGAACTTGCGGATCTCGGTGCGAGTGGCGGAACGGATGGACTTGTTGCGCAGACGACGCTTCTCGTTGGTGAGAACGCGCTTCTTCTGCTGCTTGATGTTTGCCATGATGTACCTCTTGGTCTTTCGTAAAAACGGATCGGTTCGTGTCGATCTCCCGGAAGCGGGGAAGAAACTGCCTGGCTGTAGCGACCCTCGTCGGCGTGCGCCGTGCGTTGGTCTACGCGGACCCAAGGTCCTGACCGCGTCGTCAAGCAAGCCCCGAAATGCCCCGGGCTGAAACAACCACTCAAACCTAGCAGTTCAGCAGGAGAAACCCCAAAACGTGCGCTACTCCCAGTCGAACCTGTCGCGCAGGCGGTTTGCTACACGCTCGAATCGGCGCTGCGGGATGATGGTGCCGGAACGGTGTAGGTCACTTTCCGGCACAATCATTGTCTTGTCCAGGCGCACCCAACAGGGCTTTCCAGAGGCGTTCCATTCGCCGGCACCGATGCCCAGCCAGCGTTCGTCGCTGGCGTGCTCGGCTTCGGAGGAGATGAGCAAGCCGAGAACTTCGCCGCGTTCGCGGCCGACGACCAGCATCGAGCGTTGCCGTGGCGGGTGTGAGGGGACGGTGACCCAGACAACCTCGCCGGGTTCGGCGTTGCCGTCCATATCGGGTGCGTAGTAAATGTTGCGCGGCAGGTGCGCCGTCGGCTTCACCGTGACGTAGGTGGCGGTGCGGGGCTCGTGCGCCGGGTTGCGGGTCCCCAGGCGCTCGTTGAGTAACGCGAGCCCCTGGTCCAGCGAACCTACGCGGTGCTCGTCTTTGCTCCCGCGGTTGCGCCTGATCAGCTTGGACGTTGTCGCCTTGATCTTGTTCAGCGGTTGAAAGCTTCTGGGCCTTTTGACCAGGCGCGGCTTGTCGCCCTGAGGGGTGGGGTCTCCGTGTGATTCCACGCTGCTGAACCTTCCGTCCGTGTTGCTGGACACTCTAGGCGCTCGCAGCGGGCGGGACAAGTGGTTTCGCGTGGGTTGTGCCCGGTAGGATGGTGAAACTATGGCTGCCACTACGAAAAATTTTGCGGAAGAGACGTTTACTTCGCCCGAGCGGATCCGAAACTTCTGCATTATCGCCCACATTGACCACGGCAAATCTACGCTCGCTGACCGGATTTTGCAGTTGTCAAACGTGGTGGCTGCGCGCGAGATGCGCGACCAGTACCTGGACAACATGGATATTGAGCGCGAGCGTGGCATCACGATCAAGGCGCAGAATGTGCGTCTTCCCTGGACGCCGACGACCGGTGAGTACGCCGGCCAGGACACGGTGCTACAGATGATCGATACCCCTGGCCACGTGGACTTTTCCTATGAGGTTTCGCGTTCCCTCGACGCATGTGAGGGTGCGATCTTGCTTGTCGACGCCGCGCAGGGGATCGAGGCCCAAACCTTGGCCAATCTGTACATGGCCATGGAGAATGACCTGGAAATCATCCCCGTGCTGAATAAAATCGATCTGCCCGCCGCGGACCCGGATAAGTACGCTGGGGAGATTGCCAACATTATCGGTTGCGAGCCGGAGGACGTGCTGCGCGTCTCCGGGAAGACCGGCGAAGGCGTGGCGGAGCTGCTGGACAAGGTTGTCGAGCTCGTTCCGCCGCCGACGTCGGAACACGGTCCGGATGCGCCTGCGCGCGCCTTGATTTTCGATTCGGTCTACGACACCTACCGCGGCGTGGTTACGTACGTGCGAATGATGGACGGCAGGCTCGAGCCGAACCAAAAGGTGCAAATGATGAATACCGGCACCACGCTGGAGATCCTCGAGATCGGCGTCGTCTCTCCAACCATGAAGAAGACGAAGGGGCTGGGCCCGGGCGAGGTCGGCTACCTGATCACCGGTGTGAAAGATGTGCGCGAGACGCGCGTGGGCGACACGGTGACCTGGGCGCAGAAGGGTGCCACCGAAGCGCTGGAGGGCTTCGAAGACGTCAAGCCGATGGTCTACTCGGGCCTGTTCCCGGTCAGCCAGGAGGATTTCCCAACATTGCGTGAGAGCCTGGAGAAGCTCCAGCTCAACGACGCCTCCTTGACTTGGGAGCCCGAAACGTCGGTGGCGCTGGGCTTCGGCTTCCGCTGTGGATTCCTCGGCCTCCTGCACATGGAGATCACCCGCGACCGCCTCGAGCGCGAGTTTGACCTGGACTTGATTTCCACGGCACCGTCGGTCACCTACCGCGTGATCGCCGAGGACGGCACTGAGCACCTCGTGCACAATCCGTCGGATTGGCCGGGTGGCAAGTTGCAGCAGGTCTTCGAGCCGGTGGTCAACATGACGATCATCGTGCCGCAGGAGTTTGTCGGCTCCACGATGGAGCTGTGCCAGTCCAAGCGCGGTCAGATGAAGAACATGGAGTACCTGTCCGAGGACCGCGTGGAGCTGCGCTACATCATCCCGCTCGGCGAGATTATTTTCGACTTCTTCGACATGCTCAAGTCGCGCACCAAGGGCTACGCCTCGCTCAACTACGAGGAGGCAGGTTGGCAGGAGTCGGACCTGGTGAAGGTAGACATCCTCCTGCAGGGCGATCCCGTGGATGCGTTCTCCGCGATCGTGCACCGCGATTCCGCCCAGTGGTATGGCAACAAGATGACGAAGAAGCTCAAGGAGCTCATCCCACGCCAGCAGTTCGAAGTGCCGGTGCAGGCGGCGATTGGTTCGAAGATCATCGCCCGCGAAAACATTCGCGCGATGCGCAAGGACGTCCTGTCGAAGTGCTACGGCGGCGACATCTCGCGTAAGCGCAAGCTGCTGGAGAAGCAGAAGGCAGGTAAGAAGCGCATGAAGGCGATCGGGTCCGTGACGGTGCCACAGGAGGCATTCGTCGCGGCCCTGTCTACCGACGAGGGGTAAACGCGGCAATCAGCGCCGCGGACGCCATCGTCGCTACCGTGCCCAGGGGGCCGGAGCTTATCGACGCCCCCATCACCCACACGTTTCCTACCAGGTGCAAAGCCCACGCGGCCTCGATTCCGTCGGTGCGCCAGGTCAGCCACGCCGCGCAGGCGGCAAACACGGCGACGTCGACAATCGTGCCGGTCCCGCCCGTGTGCAGCGCAACGAACGCGAGCGCGGGCATGCCGTAAGCGATAGCGGGGTGTGCGCACCAGCGCCCGAACGCGCCCGAGCCAATGATCTGGGGGAGCGCGGCGCGGAACACGAGCTCTTCTGCTGCCGATTGCAGCGTGATCACGGCGCACAGCGCACACACCATCGCAACCGAGCACGTTTCGCTCACCGGGGCGGGCTCCCCGCTGACGCGTGCCCACACGACGGCGCCTGCCGTGGCCGCAGCGTAGAGACCAACCGCGAGGGCGAGGGCACGCCCCGCTACGGGCCACCTGATGCGCCGCGTAGTTGACACCAGTGACGCGGGGTGGCGTCCGGTGCACGCGGCGGCGAGGGGCGCCGCCGGCAGCGTCGCTGCGAGAATCAGCAGCGGCTCAAAGAGTGCTCGCTGCGCGGGGTCGTCGAGCAAGATCCCGCGCGAGCTGCACAACTGGATGGCGAGCGCGGCGGCGACGCCGAAGGCGGTGGCAAACGCCGCGAGCAGCGCGAGCTCCGCTGCGCGAACCCACGTACTGCGCCCGGGGCGCGCGTCGGCGCTGCGATGGAGCGGTACCGTCATGCGCGCACGCTGCCGCCAGCAGTCGCAGTGACTGTCAGCGAGAGTTCTGCAGACGCACCCGGGGCGAGCTCAACACCTTCGCGGTTTTCGCCCAGGAGCGCGGGTTCGACGCAGACGAAGCGGGTCCAGTCGTCCGCGTGCAGCCCGTCGGCGGCGGCGCATTCCTCAGGGCCTGGGTTCCACACCACGACGTGGTCGGTGCCGTGGGTGCGGAAGGTGAGGGCGCGGTGGTCGTCGATAAGCATGCAGTCGTTGGTGGTGCGAACGACGCTGTCGACCTCCCGGCCAAATGCGAGATCGCCGTCAATCCTGCGCGCTTCACCCGCGACCTTGTCAAAGTAGGGCTGGTCGGCGAGACCTGTGACGCGTGCGCGCGCGGTGTCGACGGCCCAGTAAGGGTGGAGTGCGAGCTGAATACGGCGAGACTCCTCGTCCTCATTGACCGCACGCAGCGTGAACGCGGGCTCGGGGCCGCGACGAACGGTGTAGATCAGGCGGAGGCGATCGTTGCTGAGTTCCGCAGTGGTGGTCTCGCCAGTCTCCTCGGTGATGACCCACGGCAGGGTGCGCGCCCACCCGTGCATCTGCGGGCCCAGCGTTTGCGCAAACCACGGCGCCACCACGGGCACGCCGCCGTGCTCGGGCCCGGCGGACGAGTTGAACAGGAGGTCGCCGGTGGGGTGGGGGAGGGTTCGCAGGTGGGCATCGGTGGTTGGCATGGGGGCAACCTTACTGCCAATGATCGGCAGCGCGATGAGTGCGAGGGCAAACGCGCCAAGTTGGCCGACAACGGGCAGCAGGACGCGCGCCGATTCCAGATCAATAAGACCGGAAAAACCTTGCGTACGAGACAGTGACGTTATTGACAATGTGCAGCGCCACCGAAAGCTCGATCCCGCCCGAGCGGTGGACCAGCAGCGAGGCAATGAGCGCGAAGACCACAATGGTGACCATGCCGCCGCCGCCCGCGGTGTGCCCGACGACGAAGATCGGCAGGGCCAGTAGGTATGCGAGCCACGGCGAGCGCATCCACGCGCCGAAGTTTTGCACAACCACTCCGCGAAAGAGCAGCTCTTCTGCGAGACACTGCAGCGGCACCAGGCTGAGCACGATGGCGACGCTCCAGAAGAAAGTTGGGTCCAACGGGGCAGGGGGCGCGCCGTATATGGCGATGTCGGCAACGAGCGTGAGCAGGCCTGGCGCGGCAAAGACCGCGAGCGCGGGCAGGAAGTAGCGCCACCGGAACCGTCGCTCGACCGACCAGAGCGCGCGCACGTCGCGCCCTGAGGACCACGCCGCTACGAACGCGGCCGGGACCGTCATCGCGAGCGCGCCGAAGCCAACCAGCATCGATGTGGGGGTGCCGTCCGCAATACGACCGATACTCTCTTTGCCGTTGATGAGAATGAACGCGACCACCCACACTGCCTGGAGTGCGACGAACAGTGCAGCGGCGACTGCGATCTCAAGAAGCGGACGCCACCAGCGGTACGGGCGGATGCGGTCGCGGCGCGCTAGGCGGTGGAAGGCGGGGATCATGCGGGGAGTGTCTACGATCGCAGGCATGGAGTCAACTGTAGAGGTCACCCGAGGCCAATGGTCCGTCTTCGCTCGCGTGTTGGGAGACACCGGCGCCCCCGCGTTGCTGTTTTTGCAGGGAGGGCCGGGCTCGCCCGCGCCGCGCGAGCGATTCGCGTGGATTGAAGAGGCGCTGCGCCGCGGTTACCGAGTCGTGCTGCTGGACCAACGCGGCACCGGCCGGTCGACGCGCGTCGACGCCGCCACGCCCGAGCTCATCAACGCCGATACGTTGGCGCAGCTGCGCGCGCCCGACATCATCAAGGATACGGAGGCGGTCCGCGAAAAGCTCGGCATCGAGCGCTGGGACGTACTGGGGCAGTCCTTTGGCGGGTTCTGTTTGCTGCACTACCTGTCGGTCGCGCCGGAACATATCGGGGTGGCGATGTTTACGGGCGGGTTGGCGTCGATAAGCGAGGGGCCCGACGCGGTGTACGAGGCGACGTTTGCGAAGCTGCGCGCCCGCCACCGCGCGTTCAACCGCAGCCACCCGGAGGCGGAGCGCACGATGCGCGAGGTGTGCCGTCACCTTGAGGCCGCCGAGGAGTGCCTGCCGACAGGGGAGCGGCTCACCCCGCGCCGTTTCCGCACCGTCGGCATTGAGCTTGGGCGCGAGGGCGGCTTTGCGACGCTCGCGAGCCTCCTCGAGTCACCCTTCCACCCCAACGGACGCCTGCGCACCGACTTCCTCGCAAGCGTAGGGCAACGCGTCAGCTTTGCCCCCAACCCGCTCTATGCCGCTATCCACGAATCCATCTACGGCGGCACCGTGCCGGGGGCGACGAACTGGTCTGCCGAGCGGGTCTCGCGCACCATCGCGGGGTTCGGTCCCGACGCCTCGCCAGACGACGAGGAGTTCTACCTCACCGGCGAACACATCTTCCCCTTCCAGTTTGACGAGGACCCCGCGTTGCGCCCGTTCAAGGACGCGGCGCACGCACTCGCGGAGAAAACGGATTGGGGTAACCAGTACGCGGGCGTCATCGCCGGCGCGGCGGCGCACGAGGCTGCGGGCGGCAAGCGCGTTGCAGCCGTCTACACCGATGACATCTTCGTACCCCGCGAGCTGTCGCTGGCCACCGCGGACGCGCTGGGTGTGAGCGTGTGGGAGACCGCAACGTACCAACACGACGGCCTTCGGCGACACGGGACGGAGGTCATTGGGCGGCTGCTGGAGATGGCTGCGCAGCGGTAGTGCGTGTGGGGTGCACGCGCGGTTGCGCGCGGGCTATGATCGGGGCATGCAACGACCGGTTCCCCGCGAGCAAGTGCAGTTGAGTCCCGCCGAGGCGCACGAATTTGAGGACCTCACGGCCGTGTTTGAGCGAGTTGAGGAGCACCTGCTGAGTTGGTCTCTGGTGCCCCGCATCCGCGACTAGCGCGCAGCCCCCGGCAGCTCGTCACCGGAGTTTGGGTACGACGGCTGGGCGCCTGGGCGCTGGACCGAAAACGCGCCGACGCGCGCCGCGTAGGCGGCCGCGTCATCCAGCGAGTCGCCGACGACGAGCCGGAAGCACAGGGCGCCAGCGAACGAGTCCCCGGCACCGACAGTATCTACCGCCGTCACGCGCGGGCTCGCGATGTCGCGCAGGCCGTCAGCATCGGCGACGAGCGCGCCCGCCGCACCAAGCGTGAGGACGACCGACGCAACCCCCGCGTCGAGCAAGCGCTGCGCCAGTTCGGGCGGGGTTCCCGAGCCGTCGAGGCCAAGCTGCGCCAGGATCAGGCCGGCCTCGTGTTCGTTGGCGAGCAGCGGATCGGCCGTGAGCAGCGCGTCGCGCGGTACGTCGACAACGGGCGCAAGGTTAATCACCACCCGCCCGTGAGCCAGCTTGACGGCCTCGGCGAACCCGTCCGCCGGAATTTCGCCCTGCAACAAGACCAGCGGCGCCTGTTCGATGGGGGCACGGTGCGCGCGCACGAACGTTGCGTCGACCAAAGCGTTTGCGCCGGGGATGACCAGGACGGTGTTTTCGCCGTCGGCGGCGACGGTAATCACGGCGAGCCCGGTGACGTCGTCGACGTCCTCGAGGTGGTCGAGGTTCACTCCAGCTTCGCGCATGAGCGCGGTTGCTGGCGTGGCGTTCGCGTCGCGTCCGACGGCGCCGACGAGCGCCACGCGCCCGCCAAGCTTGGCTGCCGCGCACGCCTGGTTCGCGCCCTTGCCACCGGCGGTGATGCCACCGCCACTGCCCAGCAGCGTCTCTCCGGGCTCGGGGTGCCGCGGCACGTTCACGGTCAGGTCAGCGTTGACGGAGCCGACGACAACAATGTCGGCTGTGGCTGTGGTGTTCGCTGTGTTGCTCGTTGCGGCGGGACGGGGTGCGCTGTGTTGGCTCATAGGTCCTCATCGTACGGAAGATCGGTCGGGGTCTCGTAGGGGATGATTGCGTCGAGGAGCTGGTGGGTGTACTCGTGCTGCGGGTCGGCCCAGATTTTTTCGGTCGCTCCGTGCTCGACGATGCGCCCGCGGTGCATGACCGCCAGCCGTGGGCACAGCTCGCGGGCAACCTGTAAGTCGTGGGTGACAAAGATAAGCGTGCCGTCGCCGACGGTGGAGCGAAGCAGGTCGAGCACCTGGTGCTGCACGGATGCGTCGAGGGCGGAGACGGGCTCGTCGGCAAGCAAGAGCCCGGGGCGCGGCGCTGCGGCGCGGGCGATCGAGATGCGCTGGCGCTGCCCGCCGGAAAACTCGCTCGGCAGCCGCGATCCCGTCCCACCGAGCTCGACGGCGTCAAGCATCGCGTCGGCGCGCTCGGCGTCGACGCCGGCCTCGCGGATGGAATCGCGCACGCGCATGCGGGGGTCCAGCGACGAGTACGGGTCCTGGAACACCATGTGCAATCGCTTGGAAACACTCACCTCACCGGAATCCGGGGCCAAAAGCCCCGCGATGACGTGCAGGAGCGTGGTCTTGCCGGAGCCGGACCCGCCGACGATGGCCACGCGGTCGCCCTCACGCACGGTGAGGCTGACACGGTCGAGTGCCCGCGTTGCCCCGCGGGTCAGTGTGACGTCGGCAAGCTCGACCACGGGTTGGCGCAGCTCACGGTCGTGCGTATGCGGATCTGCCGCGGGCGGGCCCGGCTGCGCGGCGCGTGCGAGGGACCGGGCGTACTCCCCGTCGGATTCCTCGATGCGCCCGCGGTGGAAGACAAGGGTGCGGTCAGTCATATGGTGCACGACCGCGAGGTCGTGGGAGATGAACAGCAGCCCCATGCCTCGCTCGGTGACGAGCGAGTCGATGAGGTCGAGGACCTCCGTTTGCGTCGTTGCATCGAGCGCGGTGGTCGGCTCGTCGCAGATGAGCACGTCGGGGTCCTGCGAGAGGGCGAGCGCAATGAGGACACGCTGGCGCTGCCCGCCCGACAACTGGTGTGGGTACGCGTCCGTTCGATCCACGCCGACCTGGCGCAACAGGTCGCGGGGGACGAGCCGCCCAATCCTGGTCAGGGGATCCAGCGCCGTCATCGGTTCTTGGAACACCATGGCGACGCGTTGCCCGCGTACCTTTCGGCGGGTCCTGTCGCGGGTCCCCACCATCTCGATGCCGTCGACGGTGACCGAGCCTGAGGCCGGCGGAAGTCCGGGCTGGTCGGCGAGCCCCATGATGGACAAGGCGGTGAGCGACTTGCCCGAGCCGGATTCACCAATGATGCCGACCCGCTCGCCGCGTTCGAGGGTAAAGCTGACGTGGTCGAGGACGCCTGGGATGGTCAGCCCGTCGACGGTGATGAACGGTGCCGACGAGCCGTCTGCGGTGTTGTTCGCCGAAATCATTGTGCCCTCCGTTCGGTTCCGGTGCCGAGCAGGTTAAACCCGAGCACGGTCAGCGAGATAGCCAACCCGGGCCACAGCGCTAGGTGCGGGGACGTGGCCAAGAACGGCTGCGACGCCTGCAGCATGCGCCCCCACGACGCGTACGGCGCCGGGGTACCCAGGCCGAGGAAGGAGAGCCCCGCCTCCGCGAGGATTGCGAGCGCGAACGCGACTGACACCTGCACCGTAATAATGGGTGCGATGTTGGGGAGGACGTGCCGTAGCGCGATGCGCCACCCAGTGGCGCCAGAGATGCGTGCGGCGAGCACGTAATCCTGGTGCATGATCTGCATGGTGCCGACCCTGGCGACGCGGATGAATCCGGGCACGCCGGCAATGCCGACAGCGAGGATGACCACCCACATCGACGCACCGAACACGGCGGTAAAGACGATGGCCAGCAGCAGCGCGGGGAACGCCAGCAGCAGGTCCGCGCCCGCCATGACCACGCCGCCGCCACGACCTGCCGCGCCCCGCATGCCGGCGAGGACGCCCAGTGGCACACCGACCAGGGCGGAACCGGCGACGGCGGCAAGCGAGACCGCAAGCGTGAGGCGTGCGCCGTCCATGATGCGAGACAGAATGTCGCGGCCGAGCTCGTCGGTCCCCATCCAGTGCTGCCAGCTGGGGCCGACCAGGCGAGCAGCAGGGTCGGCGTGCAGCGGGTCGTACGGAGTCCATACCAGGGAGAGCAGCGCGGCGAGCACTGCCACTGCGACGAGCACGAGCCCGAAGGTGCGCGCCGCTCCGAAGCGTCTACGCGTTGTCACCATTATGCGAACCTCCCCGGCTGCCCAGCTTGTCTCGTTCGCGGATCGATCGCGGCGTAGCTGACGTCCACCGCGAGGTTGACCGCGAGCGTAAACGCGACGATGCACATCATCACCGTTTGGACCGCGGTGAGATCGCGGGTCGACACGGCGTCGATAAGCATGCTCCCGAGGCCGGGCACCGCAAACACGCGCTCAATCACCACAGCCCCAACGATGAGGGTGGACAGTTGCACGCCCGTCACCGTCAGTACCGGCAGCGCGGCGTTGCGCAGCGCGTGGCGCGCCAGGGCAGTGCTTACCGACGCCCCGCTCGCCCTTGCCGTGCGCACATAGTCTTTCGTGAGCTCCTCCGAAATCGCGGCGCGCACGTAGCGGGTGAGGATCGATGCCTGCACCAACGTCAGCGCGAACACCGGCAGCACGATGTGCGACGGCGTGCCCCACCCGTTCGCGGGAAGCCAGCCCAGCCGGACGGAGAAGCACGCGACGGCGAGGATGCCCACCAGGAATGAGGGGACCACGATGCCGACCTGGGTCAGCGCGTTGATGAGCGCGGCGTCGGCGTGGCCGCGGCGGCGCGCCAGGTAGGTGCCCGCCGGCACCGCGATGGCCAGCGAGCACACCATCGCGATGACGGTCAGCGTGAGCGACGCGCCTGCGCGCTCCGCCACGACGGGGGCGAGCTCAGTGCCGCTGGCCATGGAGATGCCGAAGTTTCCGGTGAGCATCCCACCTACCCAGTCCAGGTACTGGACCACGAGCGGACGGTCGGTGCCCAGCCGGTGGGAGAGCTCCGCGACCGCCTCGTCGGTTGCGCTCACGCCGAGGGCGACGCGCGCCGGGTCGCCGGGGACGGCGCGGAGCAACACGAAGATGATGACGCTCGCGGCGAGGAGTAATAGGACAAAGCGCAGGAGCGCGCGGCCGAGGCGCGCCGCGAACGCGGAGGCACCACCCCTGGCTCTGACCGTGCTGTCCGCACGGTGCTCGCGCGAAAGGAGCTTGCTCACCGTTCTACCTCCTTTAACGGTAGCGAGTCGGTGACGACGTTGGGGTTCAGGCCGTGCACGCCCGGGGCGTAGAGGACGACGTTTGGGGCGTTGACCAGGGTGAGCGCGCCGGCGTCTGCCATGATCGTGTCCACGGCGTGCACGCGGTCGCCGCTGCCGAGCGCGGCGCGCGCTGCCTCGGAGTCGTAGCCGAGGTAGTAGTCGGGGTCGCCAAACAGCACACCCAGGTCACGCGGTTCCACGTGCGCGACCAAGGACGCCTGGTAGTCGTGCCCCTTGAGCACGTCTGCGAGCCAGACCGCGGGGAACTCGACCGTTTCAAGGTGAACGCGGAATCCGACGTCGGTGAGCTGGGAGTAGATAAGTTCGCTGGCCGTTTGCGCGTACGGCAGGTTCGGCACGGTGATGGTGATTTCCGGAGCGCGCCCGCCGAGAAGCTCTCGCGCGCGTTCCGGATCGTAGGGGTAGTAATTCTCGCCCGTATACCAGGGGTCGGTCGGCGGCACGGGTGCGCCGCCGGTGTCGGTGGCGAGTCCGTTGTACACGACGCTATTCACCGCCTCGCGGTCGATGGCGAAGGCAGCAGCGCGGCGGACGTCGGGGTCATCAAACGGAGCGCGCTTGTTGTTCATGGAAAACAGGACCTCGCCGTTGGTGGTGCCGATGTCCACCGTGATGTCGTCGGGGAGCGCGTCGATGAGCTGCGGCGCCTGCATCGCCCACACCACGTCGGCGTCGCCAGTGCGCAGCGCGTTGACGGCGGCAATCGAATCGTCGAAGTAGCGGATTTTGGCGTCGTGCTCGGCGGGCTCGCCCCAGTAATCCTCACGCGCACGAAATTCAATGGCCTCGCCGACGCGGAAGTTGTCCACCACGTAGGGGCCGGTCCCGAGCGGATCCGTGGCGAGCCGGTCCACGCTCGCCGGCGCCATCATTGCACCGGTTAGCGTGCCCATGGACCATAACCAGTCCGGGCTCGGGGAGTCGAGCGTGACGCGGAGCGTGTGCTTATCGACGCTCACCGCTTCCCGCACCGGCGCCATCTGGCTCTTTAGCCCGTTCGTCCACTGGTCGTTGACGTAGTTGATGGAAAACGCGGCGGTGTCGGCGTCGAAGGGGGTACCGTCGGCAAATGTGACGTCGTCACGCAGGTGGAAAGTGTATTCGGTGCCGTCGGTGCTTTCCTCCCAGCTGGTGGCGAGGAACGGCTGCGGTTTACCCGATTCGTCGATCCGGACCAGGGTTTCGTAGACGTTGCCCATCATCGCCTGGGGGACGGCCGCGCCGCCGGTGGTGGTGAAATCCAAGCTGGCGGGTGCCGCTTGCGTGGCGACGACGACTTCTTCGCGGGCCTGCTCGGGGGCCGCGTCCGTGTCTCCTCCGCTGCCGCACGCTGCGGTGGTTAGCAGCGCGCAGGACGCGGCAAGCACCCCGGCGAGCCGGAGAGGGTGGGAACCAGCTGTGGAAGCCATGTGGAGAGTGTAACGGGGTCCACGCGGCGACTACGAATCGATTTCAAACCACAGGGGGGACGAGTGCCCCCGCACATTGTTCAGCCCGATGGTGATCATGTCGGCGCGGTAGGTTTGCACCGCGAGCTCGACGGGCCTGCCTGAGTGGTCGAAGACGCGCATCTCCACTTGAATCACCGGTGTACCCGGGGCGATGTCGAGCGCGTCCGCTTCGTTGTCGGTCGCGGCGTGGACCGTCAGCGCGCGGGACAGGTTGTTGAAGTCGATCCCACTACTCACGAGGCGGCGGTGAATGGAATCGTGCTCCGGATCAACCCCGTCAAGGGCGTTGGTCACACTGGGGTGGAAGTAGAGAGACTCGATCACCAGCGGGGCACCGTCGGCGGTGCGGGTGCGCTGCACGGTCACCGCCTCGTCGCCGCCGGGGACGCGCAGTACGTCCGCGGCGTGCTGCGGCAGCGGGGCGAGGCCGTAGTGCTCCAGGACCTGGCCGGGGGCCTTGCCCAGGTTCACAATCCAGGCCGTGTTGGATAGGATCTCTTCGAACGACTCGGTGCGAATGTTGGAGAGCACGAGCGAGCGCCGACCGCGGCCGGAGGAGATGAGTCCCTCGGCACGCAGGGTCGCCATCGCCTGTCGGACGGGGCCACGGGACGAATTGAACTGCTCGCACAGGTCCGCCTCAGAGGGGAGTGGTTCGCCCGCGGGGATCCGGCCCGTGAAGATTTCATCGCGCAGGTGCGCCGCAATTTCCTCGTGTTGTTGCGGGGGCCGAAGCGGCGAAACGGACATGACACTCTCCCAGCTATAGCGCGCCTAAAAGTATGAACTCGGCTAGACCCTATACCAGGATCCTGAGTGTTCACGCATCGGTGAATTAATATTTCCAGTGGCTTGCGAGGATGTCCATGGAGGCGAGTACTTCCTCGTGGCTGGGTGCCTGCAGCGAAATCATGAGCTCGTCCGCGCCCGCGTGCTGTGCAAACCAGTCGAGGTACTCGACGACCTGCTCGCCGGTGCCCTGTGCGGTGTACCGCAGCATGTCAATGATTTGCCGGCCCTGGTAGGAGTCGACGACGGCGTCCAGTTGGGCGTCGTCAAGCACCTGGCCCCTCCGGCCCAACATCGCGCGCACGCGGTTGCGGTGCACCAGCCGGGTCTGCCGCTCCGCGTCCTCTTCGGTCTCCGCGGCGGTGACGTTGACGGCGGCCACGCAGTACGGCTCGGGGTAGCGCTCGGAGGGTTCGAAGTTCTCCCGGTAGTAGGCGGTGGCCTGCTCCAGGTGTTGCGGCGCGAAGTGAGACGCGAACGCGTAGGGCAGGCCCAGCTTGGCGGCCAGCGACGCCCCGAACATGGACGAGCCGAGAATGATCAGCGGCACGTTGGTGTTGAAGCCGGGGACGGCGGTCACGCCCGGGAGTGGCGACTCGTTGGACAGCCATGCCTGGAGCTCGAGGACGTCCTGCGGAAAGTTTTCGGCGGCGCGGGGGTCGCGTCGCAACGCACGGCCCAGTGTTTGCTGGTCGGTGCCGGGGGCGCGGCCCAAGCCCAAATCAATGCGGCCGGGGTAGAGCTCCTCGAGCATGCCGAACTGCTCGGCGATGACGTAGGGGGAGTGGTTGGGCAGCATCACGCCGCCGGAGCCCAGGCGGATGCGCTCAGTCTTGGCGCCGATGTGGGCGATGAGCACCGCGGGCGTGGAGGAGACAATCGAGCTCATGTTGTGGTGCTCGGAGTACCAGATACGCGAATACCCCAACGACTCCGCGTGCTGGGCGAAGGCTACGGAGCGCTCCATGGCCTCGCCGACGGATTCGTCGGGGTAGCGGGTGCAAAAATCAATGAGTGACAGTGGGGCACGCGTATTCATGCCCCCACACTACGCGGTGACTACGTCACCGTCGACGGTCTCGTTGGTGCCCACCGCCATCGGCGTCTTGGGGTGTGCCCAGTCGATGGCCAGGCCGATGAGGAAGGCGATGACAACCGGGACGATCCACCCCAGTCCCTCGGCGTGCAGCGGCAGCCAGGACACCAGCGGCGTGAGCGCGTCCGCGCCCCACCCCTGGGAAATGCAGGTCTCGATCGCCGAGTAGATCACAGCGACCCAGATGGGCAGGAAGAACGCCCAGGTAAAACGGGTGCGCTTGGCAAACGCCGGTTCGACCAGCGTTACCAAGATCAGGGAGATGGCGGGCGGGTACAGGAAGCCGATGACCGGGGCCGCAATCGTCATGACGAAGTCGAGCCCCTGCGTTGCGATGATCATCGACGTGACGGTGAACACGACGGCCCAGACCTTGTAGGAGCCCGGGAACTGCGAGGAGAAGTACTCGGCGGTCGCGGTGATCAGACCGACCGACGTGGTCAAGCAGGCGAGCAGGACGATCAGCGCGAAGATGATCTGGCCCGCCATGCCCATGGTCAGGTTGGAGGCGTCTGCAAGCAGGCCGGCGCCGTTGTCGTACTGGGTGGGGTTGGGGATGACGCGGCCGATAGTGCCCAGGCCGAGGTAGATGGCGCCCAGCATGATGCCCGCGCCAACGCCGGCGAGGATCGTGCCGCGGACAATTTCCTTGCCCTCCTTGAACCCTTTGAACTGCAGCGTGGAGATGACCACGATTGAGAACGCCAACGCGGCGATGGAGTCCATGGTGAGGTAGCCCTCGAGCAGGCCGGAGGTGAACGGGCCGTCTGCGTAGGTCTCACTCGGGGCGGAAGGCTCCGCGTCCCACTTGACAATGGACACGGAGATCATGATGATCAGCAGGACCACCAGGGCGGGCACGAGGAATTTGCCCAGGGTTTCCATAATGCGGGTGGGGTTCCACGCCAGCGCCAGGGAGACGCCGAAGAAGATCACATTAAAGACGGCGGAGGCGAACAAACCGTCCCACCCAAACAGCGGCGTGATCGCCGTTTCCATGGACACGGCGCCGGTGCGGGGCAGCGCGTAGAAGGCGCCGATAGACAGGTAAGCGAGCACCGGAAAGACGACGCCGAAGACGGAACCGGCGCGCTGCGCAAGGTCGCGGACGTTCGCGCCGGACATGGCGATCGCGATCACCGCCAACACTGGCAGGAGTGCGCCGGTGCCCAGGAAACCGAGAATGGCGGGCCAGAAGTTGTCGCCGGCCGAGACCGCCAGCATCGGCGGGAAAATCAGGTTGCCAGCACCGAAAAACATGGAAAACAGTGCGAGCGCGGTGATGACGATCGTTTTCGTCTGGCCGCCGGTGCTGCCCGAGGCGCCGGCGGACGTTGCTGTGGAACTCATTGAAACCCTCCTTGTGGGTGTTGGGTGGTGTTCAGCGTACATCGAAGATTCCATTTTTGGGAAAATTTGTCCCAAATAGTGGAAAATTTGGGGAACGTAACTAATTTGCCAGCGGGTTTGCGTCGATAAGCGATCGGCGCGAGCGGAGCGAGAAAGTGGAAAGTTAGGCAAACTGTTGGTGAATTTTGCGTCAACAGTAGGTGTGATCGGGCGAGAATTTCACTGTTGTTCCAGCTCACAGGCTTGAACGCGCGGGAAACGGATGGATTGACAGGCTTTGCAAAGTGACCTGGCGGGAATTTAAATAGGTGCTGAAAGGATACGGTCCTCGCGCAGGGGTGCCGCAGCTTTCGTTGTTACCGCAGTATCCACTTACTTCAAGATTGGACTTCGCCATGAAGCTTCGTCACCGCGCTATCGCCGCGTGCGCCGCAGTCGCCGCGACCACTGCAATCGTCCCGGGTGTGGCCCAGGCCGACACTAAGACCCCGATCGAGCACGTCGTGGTCATTTACTCGGAGAACATCTCCTTCGATCACTACTTCGGCACCTACCCCAACGCCGCAAACCTCGACGGCGAGAAAATGCAGGGCTCGGGCAACGACGCCCCGAAGTTCACCGCCAAGAAGGACACCCCGAAGGTCAACAACCTGGAAAACAACGACCTGCTCGGCGAGAAGAACCCGAACTCCACGAAGCCGTTCCGCCTCACTCCGGGCCAGGCCGTGACTACGGACCAGAACCACCACTACGCTGACGAGCAGAAGGCCTACAACGGCGGCAAGATGGACAAGTTCGCAGAGACCGTGTCTACCGATGTGGACAAGTACGGCCAGGGTTCCTTCGCCACTGTCGGCACGACCATGGGCTACTACGACGGCAACACCGTCACCGGCCTGTGGAACTACGCGCAGAACTTTGCCATGAACGACAACTCGTTCTCCACCATCTTTGGTCCGTCCACCCCGGGTGCGCTCAACCTGATTTCCGGCACCGTGGCCGACGCCACCATGCACGACCCGGCCACCGGCGAGCAGCAGAAGATCGTCGACGGCCAGAACCACGCCCTCGCCGGTGTCTCCGAGGACGGCAAGACCGCGACCGTCGTCGGAGACCCGGACCCGCTGTTCGACGACTGCTCCAACTCCTCCTCCGCGGGCACCAACCAGGTCACCGCGATGCACTCCAAGAACATCGGTGACCAGCTCAATGAGAAGGACATTACCTGGGGCTGGTTCCAGGGCGGATTCCGCCCGACCGAAGAGGCAACCGATTCCTCCCGTGCACGCTGCGGCGCCGCGCACAAGACGCTGACCGGCCAGGATAAGACGGACTACAACCCGCACCACCAGCCGTTCCAGTACTACGCATCCACCGCGAACCCGCACCACTTCGCGCCGTCCAGCGACGAGATGATTGGTAAGACCGACCGCGCGAACCACCAGTACGACCTGACCGACTTTGACAAGGTCATCGAGCAGGGCAACCTGCCGGCCGTTTCCTTCCTCAAGGCCGCGAACTACCAGGACGGCCACGCCGGTTACTCCAACCCGTACGACGAGCAGGCCTTCATTACCCACTACATCAACGAGCTGCAGAACTCGCCGGAGTGGGACTCCACCGCGGTCGTCATCGCCTACGACGACTCCGACGGCTGGTACGACCACCAGGCACCGACGATCCTCAACGGCTCCAACGATCCGCACCAGGACGCGGAGATCTGCACCGCTGCAGCCAAGAAGGTCGGCGTCGCGGGCGACAAGCACGGCCAGTGCGGCCCGGGTACCCGTCAGCCGCTGCTGATCGTCTCCCCGTACGCAAAGACAAACTTTGTCGACTCCACCTACACCGAGCAGACCTCCATCACTAAGTTCATCCAGGACAACTGGGGGCTGGGCCGACTGGGAGGCATCGCTTTCGACGAGCGCGCCGGCGAGCTGAACAACATGTTCGATTTCGACGGTGAGAAGGCGCCGAAGCTGTTCCTCAATGAGACCGACGGCACCGTGGCCAAGGATTACGCCTCGATTGAGAAGGTGGACAACACCTCCCGCGAGATCTCTAACCTCAAGCCGGTCGCAGAAGGCATGAACAACCCGCTGGTCACCGAGAACGGTGTCGCCGAGGTGGCCAAGATGGTCAACCGCGACGCGAAGCCGGGTGCGCAGCAGCCGGGCAAGGATGATCCCGCCGGCGAGCAGGACGGATCCTCCACCGGCGGCATCATCGCCGCGGTCGTCGCCGTCCTTGCTGTCCTGGGTGGCATCGGCGCTTGGGTTATGAACGGCATGCCGGGGCTGCCCGCGAACATCAAGGACTCCATCAAGCTCCCGTTCTAAGGCACGCGCTCAGTAATGCAGGAAAACATCCAATACGCTCTGGCGGCGCTGGCTGCACTCATCGCAGTCATCGTCGGCATCGTGCACATCCCAGGAATCTCAAGCTCGAGTGGCACGGAAGGCTCGAGTGGCTCCTCGTCGCAGTCGCAGGGCCAGCCTTCCACGCAGCCCTCCGCGCAGCCCGCACCGAGTGACAACCCCGACCAGCTCACGCTGCACGTGCGCGACGTGTACAACTGCCCGTCGCCCGGGGATGTGCAGGACCAGGCGAATTGGAATGTCTACAACACCTCAGGCCTGGCCCTCACCGTCTACGTATCGGACGATGACGGCTACGCCTACCAGGTCCTCGAGCGCGTCGGCTTCCCCGCCGAGCGCGCCTGGACCCCCAAACTTCAAAACGGCACGTACCACCTGACGTGCGTGTTTCACAGTGATTCCGCGGTGAAGTCCGAACCGTTCCAGGTCACCGGATCCCCCATCACGGACGCCCCGAAGATGGTGCCCATCACAGACCGAGAAGTCGCCGCCGTCTCCACCGCCCACGCTGCCGCGCAGAAACAGCGCGTCCCCGAGCTGCAGGCCAAGGCGCAGGCGCTTGTCGACGCCACCCGCTCCGGCAACCGCAGCGAGGCGCAGGCCTCCTACCTGGCATACCTGGAGACGTACCGCTCCTTCGACGACGCGTCCGAGATGTGGCCGGGCGCGGCACTTGGCGGGTACGAGGACGTCGAAAAGCTGCTCTTCTCCGAGGCACCGGTGCAGGACGCGGTGGCGCCGGCGGAGGCGCTGGCCGACGCCGTCGACAAGGCGGCGCACGCGCTTCAGACCTTGCACTTTGCCATCCCGGCACCCGATTATGGGCTGCGCACGCACGAGGTGATGGAGGAGTTCGAGCGTTTTGACATGCGCGGCGAGCGGGACTTCGGCGCACACGCGCTGCCCACGGCGCTGCGCGGAAACGTAACCTCGACCAGGGCGACGATGGACCCGGTGCGCGAACTCGTGGAGGGGCGCGGCCTGGACACCACCCCAATTTATGACGAGCTGGACGCTCTCGAGCAGCTCGCCAACGAGATGGACGCGAAGTACGGCGCCGGCGGCACGCCGACGGCCTACGACGACTGGGAGCAAGACGACCGGCTTAGGCTACAAGCCGAGGTCGCCCGCGCGAATGAGCTGCTGGCCACGGTGGCCACCATGACTGTGATCCGGAGGATGAACTAGTGACCTGCCCGTTCCACTTCAACCGACGCACGTTCCTCGCCAGCGCCGCCACGGCCACGGCGGCGCTTGGGGTCCAGGCGACGACGCAGGCGCAGCAGGCGGACTCGCCCCGCGGCGACGGCACGCCGCGCTCCGACAACGCGACCGTGAACAACCCGGAGGCGCGCCTGGAATTCCACGGCGAGCACCAGCAGGGCATCATCAACCAGCCGCAGAAGTACGCGGAAGTCGTGGCCTTGGACATCCAGCAGGGGGACCGCGCCCGCCTGGAGCAGCTCCTGCGCACGATCACCGAGCGCTCCCGCGCGCTCACGGCAGGGGGCGCGACCGCCGTCGACGGCATCGCGTTCCCCGCCAGCGACTCGGGCGAGCTTGGCCCGGACCTCCCCACCGACAACGTGTCCATCACCCTCGCGGTGGGCGAGTCCCTCTTCGACTCCCGCTTCGGGCTCGCAAACCGCAAGCCCGCCCGCCTGCGCGCGATGGAGGCGTTCGCGGACGATACGCTCAACCCCGATCTCTGCCACGGCGACCTGGTGCTGCAGATCTGCGCCGACCAGCACGATACCGTGACCCACGCGCTGCGCGACATCTTGCGCCACACCCGCGGCGACGTTGCCGTGCGCTGGCGCCAGAACGGCTATATGAACGAGCCCCGGCCGACCGGCACGCAGCGCAACCACCTCGGGTTTAAAGACGGCATCGTCAACCCCTCGCCGAAGCAGTTCGACGACCTGGTGTGGGTGGGCGACGGCGAGCCCGACTGGACCGCGGGCGGCAGCTACATGGTCGTGCGCTTGATCGCCATGTATACGGAGTTTTGGGACCGCATCTCCATCGCGGAGCAGGAGCAGATCTTCGGCCGCGACCGCGCCACCGGCGGGCCGCTCTCCGGCGGCGACGAGTACGCCGCCCCGGACTACCTCGACGACGCGAACGGCGACGTGATCCCCACCGACGCACACATCCGCCTGGCCAACCCGCGCACCCCGGAGACCGCGGACCAGCTCATGCTGCGCCGCGCCTACAACTACGATAACGGCGTGCGCGACAACGGCACCCTCGACGTCGGCCTGCTTTTCGTCTGCTTCCAGCAGGACCTGGAGCGCCAGTTCGTCACCGTGCAGAAGCGCCTGGAGGGCGAACCGCTCGCGGACTACATCCGCCCGTACGGCGGCGGCTACTTCTTCGCCCTGCCCGGCGTCGCCGACCAGGACGACTACTTCGGCAGCGCCCTGCTGGCCTAATTCGTTCCTACACCAGGTCGCGGATCGCGTCGAGGGGGATGTCCACCCAGTCCGGGCGGTTGTTCGCCTCGTAAATCACCTCGTAGGCGGCCTTGTCCACGATGTAGGCCGCGAGCAGCGCGTCGCGTTCGGCGCCGTACCCCGCGAGCAGCTTTTCGACGCCGCCGCGCTCCCATTCCACGTCAAACCCGCCGACGGCGCGGGCGTAGCCGTACGAGCGCACCATCCCGGCCACGTCACGCAGCCGATGGTCCGGGCGGCGCCGCTGCGCGAGGGGCCGCGCCGGCTCGCCCTCGAAGTCGATGAGGTACCACCGCTCGGGGGTCTTGAGCGTCTGTCCCAGGTGCAGGTCGCCGTGGACCCGCTGCACCGGCACGGTTGACTCAGTGCGGCCGAGCTCCGCGTAGAGCGCGCGGATCCGCGGGGCGAAATCGGCGAGCAACGGTGCGCGGCGCACGTATGCATCCAGGTTTGCGGTGAGCGTGTCGGCGATCGCGCGCGTCGGCCGTTCCTGGACGCCGAATGCGTGGGCAAGCGCCTCGTGCACGGTCCGCATCGCGCACCCGAGCGACTCCGCCTGCGCGGCGACTTCGGCCTCCGGCAGCGTCCCCTCGGCGGAGCCCCCGGTAGTGAGCACGAACCCGTCGATGCCGCCGCGGATGAATTCCTGCTGCATCGCCAGCGTCTGCTCGCCGCGGGTGACGTAGGCGTTCACGGCGGCGACGTGCGGGCAGTCGCCGATGCGGGTGAGCAGTTCGACGTCCGGGTTGAGGCCGTCCTCGAGGTGGCGGAACACCTTCACGATCGTGTTGCCGACGACGAGGTTGGTGTTGGACTGCTCGGCACCCAGTGGGGTAGCGGCGCCGGTGATCAGGTCGCCGTGGACCTCGCCGAGCTCGGGGAGCGCGGCCACGTAGGCGGTGGCCCCGGAGTCGGTGCTCAGAATGTCCTGCGTCTCGCCGCTCGCCGACTCCGCAAGGAGGACCTGGTAGGTGTCCGAGTCGGCGCCGCGTGCGACGTCGAGAAGCTGCCACTGCGCCGTGGCTCCGCAACCAGCGACGGCGACCGGCCGCGCGGTGGCGACGGTGATCGCGTCGATGGTGTCTGACTTTGCGCCGTAGAAGCGTTGCGAGGCGAGATCGAACATGCCGCCCTCCCTAGGAGATGTCGAACCAGAAGAAGCCGTGTGGCGCGAGCGTGACCAACCAGGGCAGCTCGCCGATGGCGGGGAACTCCAGGCCGCCGGACAGCTCGCGGGGAACAACGCCGGCGTACTGCGAAAGGTGCATCTCCACCGCTTGCGGGCGCGAGCTCATGTTGTGCACGCACAGGATTCGCTCGACCCCGCCGCCGGGGGTCCCGTCCGCGGACGCGTCGTACTCGCGGATGAAAGCCAGCACCTGCTCGTTGCCGTGGTCAACCTCAATGTAGGCGCCGCGCCCAAACGCCTTGTACTGCTTGCGGATGTGCACCTGCGTGCGCACCCACTGCAGCAGCGAGTTCTCGCGGGCCATCTGGGATTCCACGTTCACGATGTGGTAGCCGTACTGGTCGTTGCGCACCGGGGGCAGGTAGAGCCGCTCCGGTTCGGCCTTGGAAAACCCGCCGTTGCGGTCGTTGGACCACTGCATGGGCGTGCGCACGCCGTCGCGGTCGGGCAGCCAAATGTTGTCGCCCATGCCAATCTCGTCGCCGTAGTACAGGAACGGGGAGCCGGGCAGGCTGAGCAGCAGGGCGTGCGCGAGCTCCAAGCGGTCGCGGTGCCCGCCGAGCAGTGGGGCGAGGCGGCGGCGGATACCCACGTTGGCGCGCATGCGAGGGTCGGATGCGTAGTGCTTGTACATGTAGTCGCGCTCTTCCTCCGACACCATCTCGAGGGTGAGCTCATCGTGGTTGCGCAGGAAGATGCCCCACTGGGCGGACGCCGGGATCGCCGGGGTTTCGCGCAGGATGTCAATGATGGGCGTCGCGGACTCCTGGTGGATGCCCATGAAAATGCGCGGCATGACGGGGAAATGGAACGCCATCTGGCACTCGTCGCCGGAGCCGTCGGGGTTGCCGTGCTCGTCGGTGCCGCCGTCGCCGAAGTACTCCACCACCTCGTCGGGGAGCTGGTTGGCCTCGGCGAGCAGGAAGCGGCCGGGGTATTCCTCGTCAAAGAGTGCGCGCACGCGCTTGATAAAGCCGTGCGTCTCCGGCAGGTTTTCAGACGAGGTGCCCTCGCGCTCGAAGAGGTAGGGGATGGCGTCGAGGCGGATGCCGTCCATGCCCAGGTCGAGCCAGAAGCGGATGATGTCCAGGATCTCCTCCTGCACAGCCGGGTTGTCGTAGTTCAGATCCGGCTGGTGGGAGAAGAAGCGGTGCCAGAAATACTGCTTGCGCACCGGGTCCCAGGTCCAGTTGGATTCCTCGGTGTCGATGAAGATGATGCGGGTGCCGTCGTACTGGGTGTTGTCGTCGGTCCACACGTAATAGTCGCCGTACGGCCCATCCGGGTCCTGCCGGGACGCCTGGAACCAGGCGTGGGAGTCGGAGGTGTGGTTGATGGGAAAGTCCGTGATGATGCGGATGCCGCGTTTATGCGCGGCGTCGATAAGCGAAATGAAGTCTTCGACGGTGCCGAACTCGGGCAGGACCTTGCGGAAGTCGCGGATGTCGTAGCCGCCGTCGCGCAGCGGGGAGTCGTAGAACGGCGGGATCCACAGGCAATCTACCCCCAACCACTGCAGGTAGTCGAGCTTCTCCTCCAGCCCCTTGAGCGTGCCCAACCCCGTGCCGTCCGGGTCGTAGAAGGCGCGGACGAGGACTTCGTAGAATACGGCGTCCTTGTACCACTCGGGGTCGGGCCGCTCCCAGGGCTGCTCCGGGGGTGCGGGGGGTAGGTAATCTGAGGCCTGCGGGGTCTGCTCCATGCCCACCTACAGTAGGCGAATTGCCCCCGCCATGCGCTCGACTGCCTCCCGCAGGATCGCGGGGCTGGTGGCAAAATTCAGCCGCGCCTTGTGCTCGCCACCGGGGCCGAAGCTCACGCCCTCGTTCATGGCCACCTTCGCGTGTGTGCGCAGCCAAGTCGCCGGCTTTTCCGTGGTCAACTTGGTATTCCGGAAGTCCAGGAACATGAGGTAGGTGGCCTGCGGGACCTCGACCTCGATGCCGGGAATCTCGCGCGGGAGGTGCTCAACGAGCCAGTCGCGGTTCTCGCGCAGCTGCGCAATTTCACCGTCGAGGAAGTCACCCCCGTCCCGGTAACACGCCTCGGCGGCGACGATGCCGAGCGTGCCCGTGCCGTCTTTCGCCACCCCGCTGAGTCCCTGCCAGGTCTTGACATCGGCGTCGTTGGAAAAGATCAGCTGCGCGCACTTCAGGCCCGCCACGTTCCATGCCTTCGACGCCGCCGTAATAGTGATGCACACGTCCGGGTTGTTCGCGGCCGCGCACGTGTGGGCGCCTTCGTAGACCAGCGGCGCGTGGATCTCGTCGACGATCACGCGCGCGCCGTGGCGGCGGGCCAGGGCACAGATCTCATCGAGCCGCTCGGGCGTAAAGGTCCACCCGCCGGGGTTGTACGGGTTGGTGAGCACGAGCGAGCCCGCGCCACGGGAAAACGCCGCGTCCAGTTCGTCCAGGTCCAGCCCCGGCACGGCGCGCACGTTGATGCGCTCGCGTCCGGCGGTCTCCGCCACCTCCAAGAACGGGTGGTAGGCGGGCACCGGCACGATGACCGGGCCCTCGGTGAAGTGCTGGATGGATAGCAACACGCCGCGCACCACGTCGGGGATGGGGAAGATGCGCGCGGGGTCCGGCCGCCAGCCGTAGCGCGCGTCGTAGAAGTCGGCCACCAGCCCAGGCAGCTGCTGCGCGCTCGGAGCGGGGGTGTAGCCGAACATCTCGCGCCCGACGGCGTCGGCGATCGCCGCGCGCACGGGCTCGGCGGTGGTGAAGTCGCTCTCGGCGACGAACAGCGGCAGCACATCGTCGTCGTACTGGGTCCATTTGCGGGTTCCGCGTGCGCGGAGTTGCTCAAGCTCGGGGAAATCCATGGCCCCAAGCTTAACGACGCCCACCCGCCCCCTCCGCCACACCGCCGCGCGGTATCAGGCGTTGTAGGGCTGCGCGGCGCCCTCCACGTCCGCGGCGTCCTCGTCCTCGGCGTCGTATTCGCCGTCTAGCTGGAAGCCGAAGGACTTCAGGCGCGCCCGGTCCGCGGCGGACGAGGACGCGGTGAGCGTGAGCAGCTCTGAATAAATACCGCCGGAGGCCGCGAGCTCCGCCGGCGAGCCGATCTCATCGATCCGGCCGTTATCCAGGGTGATGATGGTGTCCACGTCGGCGATGGTGGAGAGCCGGTGCGCGATCATGATGGTCGTGCGGTCCTTCATCAGCTCGTCCAGGCCGGCCTGCACGGCGCGCTCCGCCTTGGTGTCCAGAGCCGAGGTGGCCTCGTCGAGTACCAGGATGGGCGCGTCCTTGAGCATCGCCCGCGCTACGGCCACGCGCTGCTTCTGCCCGCCGGACAACCGCAGGCCGCGCTCACCGATGACGGTGTCGTAGCCGTCCTTGAACCGGGTGATGAAGTCGTGGGCGTTCGCGCGCTTGGCCACGTCGATGACCTCCTCGCGCGTCGCGCCGGGCTTACCGTAGGCGATGTTTTCCGCCACGGTGCCGGAAAACAGCGCGGGTTCCTGGAAGACCACGCCGGAAGACGCGCGAAGTTCCTCCACGCTCAGAACTTCGAGGTTGCGGCCGCAGACGGTGAGCGTGCCGTCGTGAAGCGGATAGAGCCCCAGCAGCAGGTTGACGATGGTGGACTTGCCGCCACCAGACTCGCCCACCAGCGCGATCTTCTCGCCCTCGCGCGCGGAAAAGGTCAGGCCCTCCAGGACGGGCTCGCCCGGATTGTACGCGAAGGAGACGTTGTCGAACGCGATGACCGGTTCGCGCACCTCGAGCGGTTCGTGCGTCACCTGTGTGAGCTCCGGCACGCCGGTGGACTGGGTCGCGGCGACGAGCTCGCGGTTGGCGGTGGGCTCGTTCGGCTCGTCCATTACCTTGAAGTAATCGCGCGACCCCGCGATGGCGCGCTGCGCGGCGTCGACGATCCAGCTCATCATCTGCGCGGGCTGGCGAGCCATGGTGACCATCTGGATGAGCATGACCATCTCGCCGATGGTGAAGTCGCCGTGGAGCGTGCGCACGAACAGGATCAGGTAGATGCCCAAAAAGACCGCCGTCATGGCGATGCCGCGCACCGTGTCCATGCTGTGCCACCAGCGCGACTGCGGGCGCGTGATGTCCACGGTGTTGTTGTAGTGGGTGCCAAACTTGTCCAGCTCGCGCACCTCCGCCACGAAGGACTTGGTCACCTTGACCTGACCGACCACCTCGGCGAAGCGGCCGTTGCCCTCGTCGATGTTGGCGTTTTTCTCCTTTTCAAACCGCTGCCACCGCTTGGACGTGAGCGCGGTGAGCCACATGTAGAGCGGGAACAACAGCGCCAGGAGGATGGTCAGCGGCCAGTAGTAGTACGCCGTGATCGCCAGAATCGCCGCGACCTGCAGCAGCATCGGCAGGAAGTTGTTGGCAAAGGACTGGATGAACTGCGTGACGTTAGCAATCGAGCGGTCCAGGCGGGCGATGATCGTGCCCGTGACCTGGTTGTCAAAGTAGCGCTGTGGCAGCGCGAGCAGCTTGGCAAAGTAGCGCGTGGACATGATCTGTCGGATCCGCGCCACCATCACGTCGCCCAGGTAGCCGGCGACGTTGCGCAGCAGCGCCGCGGCGGATTCGGCAGCAAACAGCGCGATGGCCAGCCACACGACGGTGCGCACCGGCGACGGCCCCTCGCTGTCACCGCTGACGTATCCGACGATCGTGTCGGTGGCCTCCCGGATGATGAAGGGGGAGACCAATCCCAGAGCTGCGACACCGGAGGAAATGATCACGACGGCGAGGTAGTAGGGCCACAGCGCAGAGGCGCTGCGGAGGACACGCAACAATGACTGCATAGTTTGGCTAGGGTACTAGGGCTGTACAGTGAGGAAGAATTGGAAAGCGCCTGATCGGCGCATTTCAGTGCAGTGCCACAACGAGGTAAAAGAGGCGTTTATGTCACACCGTTCGCAGTTCACCGCCGTGCTGCTTGCCGCCACGTCCGTCTTTGCGTTGTCCGCGTGCGTGAGCGGCAACGAGAGCGAGGAGGCGAAGGAATCTGAAATCGAGATCACGACGCCGACTGGCGCCCCCGCCCCGGAGTTCAAGGCGGAGGAGACCGACCCGCTGATCAGCGACGAGATCACGGGCGAGCGCGTGAAGGACCCGGCGATGGACCTCTCCTACAAGTGGCAGGGCACCAGCGCCGCGCCCGGTGGCGGCACCGTGGTCGTCGTAGCTGTGACCAACGAGAGTGAGGTCCCCATGCCCGCGGACACCCTCACCCCGAAGCTGCGCTACAACTCCGGCAACAACAACATGCAAAACGCCGACCCGATGAGTGGCGAGAACGCCGGCGTGGAGATCGTCGGCGTGGACCTGCCGCTCGGCCCCGGCGCCACCACGAACGCGAAGTATGCCTTCAACGTGTCCACCGGCAATCTGTGGGACGCCGAGTTCACCATCGGTAATGTCACCTTCAAGGGGAATCTGAACAACTAATGCGCGAGCAAGTAGTGCTTGTCGACGCCACGCGGACCCCAATCGGCACCGCCGACAAAGCCACGGTGCACACCACCGACACCCCGCTGCACCTCGCGTTCTCCTGCTGGCTGCGCAACGCCGACGGCGAGGTGCTGCTCACGCGCCGTGCGCTTTCCAAGATTGCGTGGCCCGGGGTATGGACGAACTCCTTTTGCGGCCACCCGGGCCCGGGCGAAGCGGTCGCCGATGCGGTGCGCCGCCGCGCCACCGAGGAACTGGGCATTGCTGCGATCAACGGGCTGACGGAGATCCTGCCGGACTTCCGCTACCGCGCCGTTGATTCCTCCGGCATCGTGGAAAACGAGTGCTGCCCGGTCTACGTCGCCCGTCTCGCGCCGGGCGCGGCGCTGAACGCCAACCCGGACGAGGTCGACTCCTGGGACTGGGTCGCGCCGGAGGAGCTCATCCGTGCCGTCGACGCCACCCCGTTCGTGTTCTCGCCGTGGCTCGTTGATGAGCTCACGGACCCGCGCCTGCGCCGCGCGCTCACCCGGGACGGTTCGCACTAAAGCTCGTGGGCCACGGGGCTGAATGCGCCCCGCAGGTAGCCGAGCGGATCCTTCACCTCCTGTGCCCCCGAGCCGTCCAGCGCCACGCGCAGCGCGGTCCGCCCCGTCCCCGCGCGCGTGCCGCCGCTGTAGGGCTCCCACCCGACGTCGCCCCCGCGCACAAATTGGGTGAGCCACCGGTTGAGCCCGGTGCCGTAGGCGCCATCGGCGCCGAACGCGGGGGCGAGGTCGGCGGCGTGGTGCGCCGGGAGGTCGGCGCTGGCGACGAGCTCCGCTTGCCACACCGGTCCCGGCGCGCCCTCAGCAATGTCGTCGACCCAGCGGCGGCACATGGCGTCGGAAATCAGGCGCCCCACCACGTGGCCCGGGTCGATGCGCGACGCCGCGCCGAGGTACTCGCCGACGCGCCCCTTGGCCAGCCCCATGTGCCGGCCCAATGCCCGCGCCACGGGGGTGGCCAGGGCGGTGCCGTCCGCAAACGCGCCGTTGGGGAAGAACTCGTCGCGGGTGGAGGTGACCACCAGGGGGACACGAGCGAGCTTCGCGGGCTCCAACGGGAACGGGCCGAGCGCGATGTCGGTGAAGTACTGCGTGCGGAAGCGGCGGTAGGCGCGGTCGAACCGCTGCGGCGAGCGGGCGTAGCGCGGGTTGAGGTCCTCGCGCAGCAGCGCGTCCCCGATTGCGCCGCGCGCCGCCCACCGGCGCGAGTCCATCCCGCGGCGCGGGAACACCGGAGACGCCGCCACCGCGCGACGGAACTCGCCCTTGTAGTGGTCACGCCGGCACAGCCAGACCGCGATGTCCGCCCCGGCGCTTTGGCCCGCGACGGTGACGTTGGTGGGGTCGCCGCCGAACGCCTCGATGTTGCGCTGCACCCAGCTCAGCGCAGCCGCGCAGTCCTGCACGGCCCGGTACTGGCCGGGGGCGTCGCCGCTGACCGGCAGCATCCCCGGAAACTTCAGCCGGTACCCCACCTGCACCAGGATGATCCCGTCGCGGGCGAAGGCGGGACCGTTGGCGCGGCCATCGGCGTGAGTGCCCTCCTCGAACCGGCCGCCGTGGATCCACACCAGCACCGGCAGGTCGTCGTTTCTGCGAGCGCCCTCCGGGGCCGTGATGCTCAGGCGGGTGGCGTGGGGGAGGGGAGTAGTGGCGTCGATAAGCATGCCCGTGGGCGCCGGGGCGGGCGGGTCGAACGCGGCGGTGAAGCGCGCGTACGGGATCGAGTGGAATTCGCGGACTGCTCCGTCGCTGGTGCCGACGATTGCGCCGGCGGGACAAGTGACCTGAGTTTCGCGCGTAGCCATGCCGTAATCGTAACCGCCTATGATGGCCGCCATGACCAACCCACTGCTTGCCCCGTCGGAGCTGCCGTACCAGCTGCCGGACTTTGCCCACATCAGGCTCGCGCACGTCGAGCCCGCGTTTGAGGAAGCGCTCGCGCGTCACGACGCGGAGATCGCGGAAATCTGCGCGCAGGAGTCGCCGAACTGGGAGAACACCGTCGAGGCGCTCGAGCTCGCGGGGCAGGACCTCACGCGCGTGCTCGCCTGGTTCTTCAACCTGCAGGGGACTGACGCCACCGCGGAGTTTGACGCCGTGGCCGACCGCATCGTCCCGCAGCTGTCCGCGCACACGGACGCGATCTACCAAAACGCGGAGCTGTATTCCCGGCTGCGCGCGGTGGCGGTGCCCGATGACGAGGAATCGCGGCGCCTTCACGAGCTGCTCGTGCGCCGCTTCGTGCGCCGCGGCGCGGACTTGGACGCAGACGGCAAGGCGCGCCTGGCCGCTATCAACGGGCGGCTGTCCGAGCTCTCGGAGCAGTTCGGCCGCAATCTGCTCGCCGACACGAAGCGCCTTGCCGTGCGGCTGTCGCGCGACGAGCTCGCGGGACTTAGCGAGGACCAGCTCGACGCGTTCGCGGCAGACGACGGAAGCGGCGAGTACATCGTGCCCCTCGAACTTCCCACGCCCCAGTCGCTGCAGGCCGAGCTGGAGAACCCCGCGGCACGGCGCGCGCTTTTCGACGCCTCCCAGCAGCGCGGTGCCCAGTCAAACGTTGACATTGTGGTGGAGACGGTCACGCTGCGGCAGGAGCGTGCCAAGCTCCTGGGGTACGACACGCACGCGGACTACGTGATTGCGGAGGAAACCGCGGGCACCGCCGACGCGGCCCGCGCGTTGATCGCGGACCTGGCCCCCGCTGCCGCGGCGAACGCGGAGGCGGAACGCAAGCTGGCCGGCGAGCTCGCGCGGTCGCGCGGCGCGGAGCTTGGGGGCCCCGATGGCCCTGACGGTGCGGACTGGCCGTACTGGGCGGCGCAGCGCCGCGCCGAGGAACTCAACTTGGACGAGGCCGAGCTGCGCAACTACTTCCCGCTCTGGCAGGTGCTGGAGGACGGCGTGTTTTACGCGGCGAACCTGCTCTACGGCATCACCGTCACGCGTCGCGAGGATCTGCGCGGCTACCGCGACGACGTGCAGGTGTGGGAGGTCAAGGAAGAAGATGGCACCGGTCTCGGCCTGTTGCTCACGGACTACTCGGCGCGCGAGACGAAGCGCGGCGGGGCGTGGATGAGCTCATTTATGGACCAGTCCCGGCTCGCCGGCACGGCACCGGTGGTGGTCAACGTCATGAGTGTGAATAGCGAGCTGCTCACCATCGACGAGGTCACCACCGTCTTCCACGAGTTCGGCCACGCGCTGCACGGTCTGCTCTCCAACGTGCGCTATCCGTCGCTGTCCGGCACCAACGTCCCGCGGGACTGGGTGGAATTCCCCTCGCAGATCAACGAGAACTACGCGTTCGCGCCCGAAATCGTGCGCAACTACGCCCGCCACGTGGACACCGGCGCGCCGATCCCGCCCGCGTTGCTCGAGTCCGTCCGCGCCGCGCGCCAGTTTGGCCAGGGCTTTGCCACCGCCGAGTACCTCGCCGCCAGCGCCATCGACCTCGAGTGGCATTCGCTTACCGACGCCACCCCGACCGACATCGACGCCTTCGAAGAAGACGTCCTGCGGCGCTACCACCTGGACGTTCCCGGGCTGACACCCCGGTACCGCTCGACGTGGTTCAACCACATCTTCGCCGGCGGCTACTCCGCCGGGTACTACTCCTATCTGTGGGCCGAAGCACTGGACGCGGACGGGTACGACCTGGTGCAGGAGGAAGGCATCAACCGGGCGACCGGCGCGAAGTTCCGCGACGCTATCCTGTCGCGCGGCGCTGCGCGCGACTACACCGAGGCGTACACGGCGTTCCGCGGCCGCGAGAAAGATACGCGCCCGCTGCTGGTGCGTCGTGGGCTCGAGGGCACCGACATCGCGTCCAACACTGGGCGCGTGTAGGCGTACACGGAGGAGGGACCTTCATGTTTGCACTGAGCCCCTGGCTCCAGCTCCCGATCGTGCTCGCCGTCGCGCTGCCGGCGGCCGGGCTCGCCGCGTGGGCGATGCTGCGCGTGGCGGATTGGCTAGCGTTCCTGCGCGACAGAACTCGCGGGACCAAAAGTGCCCAACAGACCGGAAGCGCACACGGCGAAGTTTCGGCCGCGGCGGACGGGGAAGTACACTAGCGCCATGGCAAACCCGGAAGAATTGCGCAAGCAGGATCAGCGCCTGCCACGGCAGCAACGCAAGTACCCGCAGTCGCGGGTGACGCAGGCACTGTACGTGATGCTCGCGCTCGTCGTTATTGCGGCGATCGTCGGCAGCCTGGTGTAGCAGGCCGAGCCGGTCGAGCCCGCACCTGCGCGGGACCTGCGCCGGCGCCGCACAGCGGCCAAGCTAGCGCTGCGGCCGCCGCGACGCCTCTGCGACCCGGTGGAAGAGGGGGTTGGACGGCAGGGCGTCGATAAGCACCGGCTTCCCTGCGGCATCGGTGAGGGGGATACACCAGTTTGCGTACTGGTGCGCGTTGGTGCCCGGCTGGTTTTGGATGCGGCGGTCGCCCACCATGTCCACGAGGTTCGTGCACGTCATCGCGGACGGGGTCGAGGCGATGAAGCGGGTGAGGCCGACAAGCAGGTCATCCAGCGAGCCCGCGCTGTCGAACTCGCCGAGGTCGTACTGGGTAAAGTCGGTGTCCGCGAACGCCGTGCCCGCGAACGCGCCCTCGGCGCGCACCTGGTTGAGCACACGACCGATCCACACGCCGTCCTCGGCGTTGAGCTCTTCGAGCGACTCCGCCACCAGGCCCAGGCGGGAGCGCAGCTCGTTGTGCACGCCCTCCATGTAGCCGGCGGTCGGCGGCAGGTCGTGCGTGCCAACGGCGGACAGCGCCAGCGTCCGGTACTGGTCGGCCGGGCGCGGGTCGTCGGACTCGGTGGCCTCGAACCACAGGACCGTGGTGCCGAACACACCGGTGTCTCGCAGCACGTCCTGCACCCACGGCTCGAAGGTGCCCAGGTCCTCGCCGATCACCACGGCGCCTGCGCGCTGCGCCTCAAGCAGGAGGATGCCCACCATCGCCCGGTAGTCGTAGTTCATGTACAGGCCGTCGGCCGGCGTGTCCTCGCGCGGCATCCAGAACAGGCGGAACAAACCCAGGATGTGGTCGACGCGGATGCCGCCGGAGTGGCGCAGCACCGTGCGCAGCAAGTCGCGCCACGGGCCGTACCCCTGCTGGGCGAGTGCCTCCGGGTTCCACGGCGGTTGGGACCAGTCCTGCCCCTGCTGAGAGTACATGTCCGGCGGCGCGCCAACCGAGGCGTCGGCAACCAGCACATCAGCCAGCGTGTGCGCGTCCGCGCCGTCCGGGTGAATGCCCACGGCGAGGTCCGTCATGATGCCGATGCGCATGCCGGCGGCCAGCGCGCGGTCCTGGGCGACGCGGCGCTGCTCGTCCGCGATGAACTGCAGCCACATGTAGAACTGGATCGTTTCCTCGTCGGCGGCCTTCGCCGCGTGCTGGCCGTGCTCGACCGCTTCGGCCTGGACGGCGCACCACTCGCCGAACTCGCGCAGGCCCTCGCCCTCGTCCAGCGTGTACAGCTCGAAGTCGTGCGAGCGCCCCGGGTCCTGCTGGGACAGGTAGAACAGCTCGCGCAGGACCGCGAGCTTCACCTCAAACACGGCGTTGCGGTCCAGCGGGTCGGCGGTGTGGTTCATCGCTTTCAGCGGGCTGACCAGCTGGTTGACCTCCGCGCGCGTTTCCACGCCGAGCTTGGTGAACTCGGGGACTGCCTCGACGGAAATGTAGATGGGATTGACAAAGCGGCGCGAGGCGGGGAGGTACGGGGAGTCCTCCACCGGCGGGACGGGCTGCGCCGCGTGCACCGGGTTGATCAACAGGTAGTCCGCGCCCTCGGCGGCGACAGCCTCGGCGATGCGCGCGAGGTCTTCAAAGTCGCCGATGCCCCAGGACTGCGTGGAGCGCACGGAGTAGAGCTGCGCCATCACGCCGTACGCGGGCCGGCGCTCGAGCGCCTCGTTGGTGGTCAGGCGGGCCGGCACCACAATGAGCGGGCAGACCTCGTCCAGGTCGTCGGACTCCAGGTGCAGCTCGTGCCAACCTTCGGGCAGGTCGCCGGGGACGTGGAAGGTCGCCTCGCCCCAGACGGTGCCGTCGGCGGCGGTGGTCGGCGGCGCCCAGTTCTCGTCCTGGTAGGCGTCGCGCGAGGAGCCGTCCTCCAGGCGGATCCAGCAGTGCGCGTAGTGGCCGTCCTTGACGTGGACGTTGAAGTGCTGTTCCTCGCCCGCGGTGGCGACCACGGTGAGGGGCAGCGGCCGGGTCGCGAGGGCGGTCACGCGGGCGTCGATAAGCTCTTGGAGCTCCTGGTCTGAGGGGGATTCAGACAGCGGCACGCCGATTGCGCGCAGCAGTTTCATGAAGGACTGCGCCGGCGGCGTAACAAGTTTCCCAACGTCGGAGCGGTAGGAGGTGCCAAAGCCGTACGACCGGGCGAGTGACAGCAGGAGTTCTTCATTCATCACAGTGAACACAACGAACATTGTGCCAAACGCGCCGCGCGCTCGCCCGGAGCGGGGCCGAGCAGCTGTTAACGCGGTAGGGTGAGGGCTTATGTCACAGAATTCTTTCACCACGGACCTCGGATTCGAGCTCGACGCGTCGGAAAACTGCCTGAGCCAGCTGATCACGCTGTGCACGGAGCACCCGCACACGGTGCTGTTTTCCCGCCCGCGTAACTACGACTGGGTGAACGTGACTGCCGGCGAGTTCCTCGAAGAAGTCTACGAGGCGGCGAAGGGCCTGGTGGCGGCTGGTATTGAGCCCGGCGACCGCGTGGCGATCCTGTCGGCGACCCGCTACGAGTGGTCGCTGATGGACTTTGCCATCTGGGCAGCCGGGGCGGCGTCGGTGCCGATCTACCCGTCGAGCTCGATGTCGCAGATCCAGTGGATTTTGGAGGATTCCGGCGCGAAGCTGGCGCTGACGGAGACGCGTGATCATACGCAACTGATCAGCTCGTTCGTGCTGCAGGAGGATGGCACGCCGCGGCTGGCGGGCTCCACGTCCCAGCTGCGCAAGGTCTATGAATTTAATGCCTCGGGCGTGGAGACGCTCAAGTTTGAGGGGCGCGAGGTGGAGCAGTCGCTTATCGACGCCCGCGTGGCCGCCATCACCCACGACGACATCGGCTCGATCGTCTACACCTCGGGCACCACCGGCCGGCCGAAGGGCGTGGAGCTCACGCACGGCAACTGGGCCTACCAGACGTGGGCGCTGATTAAGAACGAGATCGGCGAGGTCGCCGTGCCCGGCAAGCGCGTCGTGACGTTCCTGCCGCTCGCGCACGTGCTGCAGCGCGCGGTGTCGCTGGCGCTGGCGATGGCGGGCGCGACCCAGTCGCACTGGTCCGACACCTCCACCCTCACGGTGGAGCTGCAGCGTGCCCGGCCGAATATGGTGCTCGGCGTGCCGCGCGTGTTTGAGAAGGTGCGCAACGCCGCCTACAACAAGGCCGCTGACGGCTCCGCCGTGGGCAAGCGCGTCTTCCTCGAAGCCGAGCGCGCCGCCATCGAGTACTCCAAGGCGCTGGATACGCCGGAGGGGCCGAACCGCGTGCAGAAGGCGAAGCGCAAAGTGTTTGAAAAGCTTGTCTACTCCAAGCTCAAGGACGCCATGGGCGGCGCCGTGACCTACGGAATTACCGGCGGCTCCGCGATGAGCGCCGAGCTGTCGCACTTCTTCCGCGGGATGGGCGTGCCCATTTATGAGGGCTACGGGCTGACCGAGACCTGCGCCGCGGCGTGTGTGAACAACAAGGTCGGGCAGAAGATCGGTACCGTCGGCCCGCCGGTCAACGGCTACTCGGTGCGGATCAACGACGACGGCGAGATCGAGTTCTCCGGCCCCGGCGTGTTCAAGCAGTACTGGAACAACCCGGACGCCACGGCCGAGGCGTTCGACGAGGGCTGGTTCAACACCGGCGACCTGGGCGAGGTGGACGACGAGGGCTTCGTGCGCATCACCGGCCGCAAGAAGGATCTCATTGTCACCGCGGGCGGCAAGAATGTTTCGCCCGGGCCGATGGAGGAGATCATCCGTCAGGACCCGCTGATCTCCAACGCGCTCATCGTCGGCGACGGCAAGCCGTTTATCGGCGTGCTGGTCACGCTGGACGAGGACGAGCTGGCCCGCTGGAAGGCCACCCACAACATCCCGGAGCAGAAGAAGCTTTCGGAGCTCGCCCAGGACGCGAGCCTGCGCGCGGAGGTGCAGGACGCGATCAACATGGCCAACGCGACCGTTTCGCATGCCGAGGCGATTAAGAAGTTCCGCATCCTGGACCGCGACCTCTCCGAGCGCGACAACGAAATGACGCCGACGATGAAGGTCAAGCGCAACGTGGTCTTCCAGCGCTTCCGCGAGGACATCGACAAGCTCTACGAGCGCTAGCGTGCGTCGGTGGCGGGGTGGGTGCGGCGTAGCTTCGGCGCGCCTTCCGCGCCGGGGCGCGCCCGTGCCTTAGCATTGCTCCCAGCAAATCCGTAACTCGTCCTGAGCAATACAAAAGGGGGCTTGTCCGTGCACAAGACGGCTGCAATGCTGCGGCACCGCGAGCTCACGCAGGAGATTTACAACATCGGCGACGAGGTCGCCGAGTACATCGAGCACATTGCAGAGGCCGTCGCGGACTACGACGGCGAGCTCACGGACGACTGCCTCGCTGAGTTTGTGGAGATCGCCGACGACGCCCGCGTGGACGCGCGCCGCGTGGTCGGCGAGCTCATCGGCTTGCGCCAGGCGCTGACCTCGGGGATGCGCGCGGGCGTCCTGTCCGCCTCCGCCTGCCCCGAGGAGAAGGTCCCCGAGCCGGAGCTTCTCGACGCCACCGGGCTGGAAGAGCTCTTCCCGCTTTCCGCGCCGTTTTCCGTGCAGACGATGGAGGACGCGCTCACCGGCCGCACCGACCTCACCGTCCAGCACCTCACCGAGATTGTCGCCTACACCCTTGAGCAGACCGACATGGTCGCCCGCGAGCTCGGAGCGGTGAGCCTGCCGCACCTCTACGCCACCGTCTCAGAGCTGGTCGAGGCCGCCGTCGAGGGGTGGGTGGAGACCGTGTGCGTCGACCACCCGGCGTTCGTGCGCACCATGCGCGGGACCAACCCGCCGGAGTTTTTGGACGAGCGCGCCCGCATCAACCGGATCGTGGAGAAGGTCGCGGCGAAGCGCTCCCGGCGCGGTGCCTAAACTGGCCGCATGGCTGAACACGACTCTTTTGGCGTCTACCTTCACGTCCCGTTCTGCGCGACCCGTTGTGGCTACTGCGACTTCAATACGTACACGCCCACCGAGGTAGCGTCCTCGCACGCGGAGTACCTGGACGCGATCGAGCGCGAGCTGGAGCTCGCCGCCGCGCGCACCGCCGCCGAGCGGGGCGAGCGCACCCCGCCGCGCGCGGACACTGTGTTCGTGGGCGGGGGCACCCCGTCGCTGCTTGGCGCAGAGGGACTGTCGCGTCTGCTGGGCGCCGTCCGCGACACCTTCGGCCTTGCGCCGAACGCCGAGGTCACCACGGAGTCGAACCCGGAGTCCACCAGCCCCGGCTACTTCGCGGGGCTGCGCGAGGCCGACTTTACTCGCGTCTCGCTCGGGATGCAGTCCGCCTCCACGCCCGTACTCAAGGTGCTGGATCGCACGCACACGCCGGGGCGCGCTGTCGCCGCTGCCCGCGAGGCGCTCGCCGCCGGGTTCGACCACGTCAACCTGGACATGATCTACGGCACCCCGACGGAGACGGACGACGACGTGCGCGCGACGCTCGACGCGATCCTGTCCACGGGCGTGGATCACGTGTCCGCGTACTCGCTCATCGTGGAGGACGGCACCGCGATGGCGCGCAAGGTGCGCCGGGGCGAGCTGCCGGCGCCCGAGGAGGAGGTATACGCGCGCCGCTACGAGCTCATCGCACAGACGCTCGAGGCCGCGGGGTTCGGCTGGTACGAGGTGTCCAACTGGTCGAAGCCGGGCGGGGAGTGTCGGCACAACCTGCTGTACTGGCGCGATGGCCAGTGGTGGGGCGCGGGTCCGGGGGCGCACTCTTATATCGGCCGCGAGCGCTTCGCAAACGTGAAGCGCCCAGAGCGCTACGCCGACATCCTGCGGGGCGGCGAGCTGCCGATCAGGTTCACGGAGACGGTGACGGATGCGGAGCACCACGACGAGCAGGTGATGCTCGGTCTGCGGCTCAAGGAGGGTATACCTGCCGGCTGGGTTGGGGAGGGGGCGCGCGGGGTCGTCGACAAGCATGTGCGCGGCGGCCTGCTCACCGCGGGCGAGCGCATCGCGGTGACGGATGCGGGCCGATTGCTTGCCGACGGCATCGTGACCGATATTCTGGCCGCCGAGTAGGATAGCTGGCAGTCGATGAGAGGGAGTGCTAATGAGTGCTGCTGATGACCGCCGCAAGGCGGTGCTGCGCGCAATCGTTGCAGACTACATCGCGCAGCAAGAACCAGTCGGATCGAAGGCACTGGTGGAGCGCCACGGGCTCGGCGTGAGCTCGGCGACCATCAGGAACGACATGAGCGTGCTGGAGCAACAGGGCTACATCAGCCAAACCCACACCTCCTCCGGCCGCGTCCCCACGCAGGCCGGGTACCGCGCGTTCGTGGACGCGCTGCACGACGACGTCAAACCGCTCTCCGTCTCCGAGCGCCACGCCATCCTGGACTTTCTCGAGCACGGCGTGGACCTCGAGGACGTGTTGCGCCGCAGCGTCCAGCTGCTCGCCCAGCTGACCAACCAGGCCGCGGTGGTGCAGCTGCCCAACCTCGACCTGTCGCGCGTGAAGCACTGCGAGGTCGTCTCGCTCACCCCGACGCGCCTGCTGCTGGTGGTCATCACCGACACCGGGCGCGTTGACCAGCGCAATGTCGAGCTCAAGGGGCCGCTTGTCGACGCCCACGTGCCCGTCCTCCGCGACCTCCTCAACGACGTCCTCGTCGGCCGGACGATGCGCGAGGCCGCCGCCGGGCTGTCCACCCTGCACGCGAGGGCGCCGCGGGAACTCGCCGACGCCGTCGGGCGCTGCGCCGCCGTCCTCGTGGACACGCTGGTGGACACGACCGCGGACCGCCTGCTCATCGCCGGCGCGGGCAACCTGACCGTGCACCGGCTGGCGGACCTGCACAACGTGATCGAGGCCCTGGAGCAGCAGGTCGTCGTGCTGAAGCTCCTGGCCAGCGCGCAAGATCTGGAGCGGGTGTCCGTGCGGATCGGGCGGGAGAACGAAAACGAGGAATTTTCCCAGGCGGCGATTGTTACTACTGCATATGGCGCGGGCGACGAGGCGCTTGGCGGACTCGGGGTGGTCGGTCCGACGTACATGGACTACCCCGGTACGATTCAAAAGGTTGCCACCGTGGCCCAATACATTAGCCGCATCCTGCGGGGCGAATAGCAGCCGCGACCAGCGGGCGAAGCACTTTTTCACACTTCTATAAATCTGAAAGGGTAAATACTTTGGCACGAGACTACTACGGCATTCTCGGCGTCGACCGGGAAGCCACGGAGCAAGAGATTAAGAAGGCGTACCGCAAGCTCGCCCGCAAGTACCACCCGGACGTGAACCCGTCCGAGGAGGCAGCGGAGAAGTTCGCGGACATTTCGCTTGCGCAGGAGGTCCTGCTGGACCCGAAGAAGCGCAGCATTGTGGACCGCGGCGGAGACCCAATGGAGCAGGGCGGCGCGGCCGGGCCCGGCGGCGGCTTCGGTGGATTCGGCGGCGTCGGCGACATCTTCGAGGCGTTCTTCGGCGGGGGCGGCGCGGGTCGCGAGCCGCGTTCGCGCGTGCAGCCGGGCAACGACGCCCTGCTGCGCACCCAGATCACGCTGGAAGAGGCGTTTGCCGGCGTGAAGAAGGACGTCACCGTGGACACCGCCGTGTTGTGCAACAAGTGCCAGGGCTCCGGCTCCGAGTCGGGCGCCAAGCCGGAAACCTGCGACTACTGCCAGGGTCAGGGCGCGGTGCAGGAGATGCAGCAGTCCTTCCTGGGCAACGTAATGACCACCCACGAGTGCCCGAAGTGCCACGGCTACGGCGAGATTATTAAGGACCCGTGCCGTCAGTGCGCCGGCGACGGCCGCGTGCGCACCACCCGCGACCTCACCGTGAATGTCCCGGCCGGCATCGCGTCCGGCATGCGCATCCGCATGGCCAACCAGGGCGAGGTCGGCCACGGCGGCGGCCCGGCGGGCGACCTCTACGTGGAGGTCCACACCGCCCCGCACGCCGTCTTCGCCCGTGAGGGCAACGACCTGCACCTGCAGCTGCGCGTGCCAATGTATGACGCTGCGCTTGGCACCGATCTGGCCGTGGAGAACTTGGCCGGCGAGCAGACCACTATCCAGGTCCCGGCCGGCGTGCAGCCGGATGAGGAGATCGTCCTGCACGGCGAGGGCATGCCGCGACTGCGTGCCGAGGGCGCGGGCGACATGGTCGCGCACGTGAAGGTGGTCGTGCCGACCGATCTGAGCAAGGACGAGCGCGCCGCGCTGGAGCAGCTGCGCGAGTCTCACGACGACGAGGCGCGCGTGCACTCCAGCGAGGAGTCCGGCGGGGAAAGCTTCTTCTCCCGCATGCGTGGTAAGTTCCGCCGCTGATGAGCCTGCCGTACTTTTACGCCGCGCAGCCAAACTCCGGCGAGCTCGACGGCGCCGAAGCGAAACACGCCCACGTCAAGCGCATCGGCCCGGGGGAGCACATCATGCTTGTCGACGGCCACGGCAACGCCGCCGAAGTCGTCGTCCGGGACTGCTCGCGCGACCGTGTCGTCGGCGACGTGGTGGCCGAACACACCGAAGCCGCGCCCACGCCGCGCGTCACGCTCGTGCAAGCGGTGCCGAAGTCGGACCGCGCCGAGCTGGCCGTCGACCTCGCCGTGCAGGGCGGCGCGGACGCCATCATTCCCTGGATCTCGCACCGCACCATCGCGCGGTGGGGGAACGACAAGCAGGCGAAGCAGGTGCAGAAGTGGCAAAACCAGGCAGCCGCCTCCGCGAAGCAGTCGCGCCGGGCGTGGCTGCCTAAGGTCCACGACGCGATGACAACCAACCAACTCAAGGACCTCATCGCCGGCAAGCCCGCGGTCGTGCTGCACGAAGATGCGACCGACTCCATCAAGGACCTTAACTTCGGCGACGAGATTTTCCTCATCGTCGGTCCGGAGGGCGGCATTGGCCAGGATGAGTTAGATTTGCTCGGAGCCCACCCCGTGCGGATGGGGCCGCAAGTCCTGCGCACAGCGAGCGCCGGGTTCGCGGCACTTTGCGCCATCGGCGCGTTGACGTCTCGCTGGTAGTGTTGAGGAGCAGCATGCAAAATCCAGTTACCCGCAAACTCGAATTGGACTCCGCTTACGCCCAGGCCGTCCTCGGAGTCAACGACGGCAACCTGCGGGTCCTCAACCGGCAGCTCGCCGCTGACATCCACGCGCGAGGCACGACGCTGACGCTGCGCGGTGCCGAGGCGGACGTGGCCTACGCGGCGCGCGTCGTCGATGAGCTTGAGTCCATGGCGCGCCGTGGTGTGCCCGTTGACCCGGACTCCGTCGTCCACGCCGCCCGCATTATGGAGACGGACACGCCAGAATCCGCGTCCGAGATCCTCGGCGCCGAGATCGTCGCCCGCCGCGGCAAGGTGATCCGCCCCAAGACCGCGGGCCAGCGCCAGTACGTCGATGCGATTGATGAGCACACCATCACCTTCGGCATCGGCCCCGCCGGCTCCGGCAAGACCTACCTGGCCGTGGCGAAGGCGGTGCAGGCGCTGCAGGCCAAGGAGGTCAAGCGCATTATCCTCACCCGCCCCGCCGTGGAAGCAGGCGAAAAGCTCGGCTTCCTCCCGGGCACGCTGAACGACAAGATTGACCCGTACCTGCGCCCGCTCTACGACGCGCTGCGGGACATGTTGGACCCGGAGATGATCCCCAAGCTCGTCGACGCCAACATCATCGAGGTCGCCCCCCTCGCCTACATGCGCGGTCGCACCCTGTCGGACGCGTTCGTGATCCTGGACGAGGCGCAGAACACCACCGGTGCGCAGATGAAGATGTTCCTCACCCGCCTGGGCTTCCGCTCGAAGATGGTGGTCACCGGCGACATCTCGCAGGTGGACCTGCCGCGCGGCACCGTGTCCGGCCTGCGCGTCGCCCGGCGTATTCTGTCCAACATTGACGACATCGCGTTCCAGGAGATGCGCGGCGAGGACGTCGTGCGCCACCACCTGATCTCCCGCATCGTCGCCGCGTACGACCGGCACGATGCCCAGAATTCGATGCGCTACGAAAAGCGCCAGCAGGAGCTTGAGCGCGAGCGCGAGGAGGAAGCCAGCCAGTGAGCATTGAAGTTCTCAACGAGTCCGGCGAGGCCGACGTCAACGAGCAAATGCTTATCGACGTCTGCTCGTTCGCCCTCCAAACCATGGACGTCCACCCGGACACCGAGGCCACGATCACGCTCGTGGATGAGCCGACGATGGCCGATCTCCACGTCCGCTGGATGGACCTTGAGGGCCCGACCGACGTGATGAGCTTCCCCATGGACGAGCTGACCCCGGGCGGCGGCCGCCCCGACGCGACCCCACTGGGCGCGGCGATGCTCGGCGACATCATCCTGTGCCCGGCGTTTGACCGCAAGCAGGCGGAGATGGCCGGCCACGATTTGGCGCACGAGCTCGCGCTGCTTACTGTCCACGGTGTCCTGCACCTGCTCGGCTACGACCACATCCAGCCCGCCGACGAGCGCGAGATGTTCGCGCTGCAGAACGAGATCCTCGCCGACTGGTACGACTCCATGACCGCGCGCGGGGTGGAGTACCAGCCGAAGCCGACCGGTGCGCACGCGTTCCCCTCCGCCGCTGACCGCGAGGAGCTCGACCTCCTGATGCGTGAGCGCGAGGCGCAGCACGCAGACCCCCACAGCTCCCACGGCACCAACGGACCCAACGCACCGACCCAGAACGAGAACTAACACCTCAATGCACAACACCATTTTCTACGGCATCATCGCGCTCGCGGCGATGCTGTTGTCCGGCCTTCTTGGCTCCGTCGAATCCGCCCTGACCCCGGTCTCCCGGGCGCGTGTGGAAAACATGGTGAAGGACGAGGTCGCCGGCGCACCGGCGCTGCTGCGCGTGGTCAACGCGCGCGCGAACCACGTCAACATGCTCGTGCTGCTGTCTACCACGCTGGACATCACGGCGGCGGTGTTCGCGGCGATCACAGCCATGGACCTCATTGACGCGGAAGGCTGGGCGATCACCGCGGCGATCGTGGCGGTAGCGCTGCTGCAGTTCAGCATCATCGGCGTCTTCGCCCGCACGGCTGGCAAGCGCAACCCGTACACCATCTCGCTGAAGGCGGCCCAGTGGCTCGTGGTGTTCCACGCGGTGCTGGGCCCGGTGTCCCGTTTCCTGATCAAGCTGGGCAACCTGTTCCACCCGGGCGCGGACTTCCGCGACGGCCCGTACGCCACCGAAGTGGAGCTGCGCGAGGCTGTTGACATTGCGCAGGAGAAGGGCGTGGTGGAGACCACCGAGGGCCGCATGATCCAGAACATCTTCGACCTCGCGTCCACTCACGCCCGCCAGGTGATGGTGCCGCGCCCGGAGATGATCTGGATCGAGAGCGAAAAGACGGCGCGCCAGGCCACGAGCCTGATGGTTCGCTCGGGTCACTCGCGCGTTCCGCTCATCGGCGAGAGCGTCGACGAGATCGTCGGCGTGGCTTACCTCAAGGACATGTTCGGCGACAACGGTGCCCCGGTCGACGCGTCGACGCAGCTGACCGGGCTGATGCGCGAACCGCTGTTCGTGCCGGAGTCGAAGCCGCTGGACGAGCTGCTCAAGCAGATGCAGCAGCAAAACACGCACATCGCAATCGTCATTGACGAGTTCGGCAACGTGGCCGGCCTCCTCACCATGGAGGACCTGCTGGAGGAAATCGTCGGCGAGATCACCGACGAGTTCGACGAGGACGAGGACGCCCCGATCGAGCAAATCGGTGAGCACCAGTTCCGCGCCCAGTCCCGCCTGCCGCTCGATGACTTGGTGGACTACCTCGAGGACCACTTCGATTACGAGGTCGAGTTCGACGACGAGCTCACCGACTCCGTGGACACCCTCGCCGGCCTACTGTCCTACCAGCTTGGCCGCGTCCCGCTCCCGGGTTCGTCGACGGTGATCGACGGCGTGCGCTACACCGCCGAGGGCGGCTTCGACCGCCGCGGCCGCATTAAGACGAGGACAGTGCTTATCGACGTCCCCGAACCCCCCGAAGAGCCACTGCCGACTGACGAAACGCGCTAAGATAGTACTTGTCAGTTTTCCTCTTGAAAGAGGCTTTTCCAATGCGTGCAGTGCGCTACTACGGTCAGAAAGACATCCGCGTCGAAGAGATTGACGCGCCGGAGGCAGGCAAGGGCGAAGTGCTCATCGACATCGCCTGGTGCGGCATCTGCGGCACCGACCTGCACGAGTACCTGGAGGGGCCGATCTTCTGCCCGAAGCCGGGCCACCCGCACCCGATCACGAGCGAAGAGCCGCCGGTCACCCTGGGCCATGAGTTCTCCGGCGTGATCTCCGCGCTGGGCGAGGGCGTGGACGACCTGGAGGTCGGCCAGCACGTCGTCGTCGAGCCGTACGTCCTGCCGGATGACGTCGACCCGAAGAAGCCGGGCCCGTACAACCTGCACCCGGACGTCAACTTCATTGGCCTGGCTGGCGGTGGCGGCGGCCTCTCCGAGAAGATCGCGGTCCCGCGCCGTTGGGTCCACACGATTTCAAACGACATCCCGCTGGATGAGGCCGCCCTGATCGAGCCGCTCTCCGTTGCCCACCACGGCTTTTCCGCCGCGGACGCGAAGGAAGGCGACGTAGCCCTGATCGGCGGCGCCGGCCCGATCGGCGTGCTCACCGCCGCGGTGGCGAAGGCATACGGCTGCACCGTGGTCGTCTCCGAGCTCTCCGAGCTGCGCCGCCAGAAGGCGCTCGACGCCGGCGTGGTCGACTACGCCATCGACCCGAGCAGCCAGGACCTCAAGGAAGAGATCATGAAGATCACGGACGGCAAGGGCGCGGACGTCGCTTTCGAGGCCACCTCCGTGAACGTGGTGCTGGACCAGCTGGTGGACTGCCTGAAGCTCAAGGGCACCCTGGTCGTGGAGTCCATCTGGTCGAAGAAGGCATCGCTGGACATCCACAGCGTCGTCATGAAGGAGCTGACGCTGCGCGGCATCATCGGCTACGCGCACGACCACGAGCAGACCATCAAGCTCGTCGAGTCCGGCAAGATCGACCTCAAGCCGTTCATCACCGGCAAGATCGGTTTCGACGGCGTGGTCGACGAGGGCTTTGACACCCTGATCAACCGCAACGAGACCGCGGTGAAGATCCTCGTTTCCCCGGAGCTGTAGGGAATACGAGGAAATTCTCGGGGCTGCGTTTGTGGCCCCTAACGCCCCCGTCGCAAAGCGGCGAGGGCACAATAGGTGGTATGAGTAACATTCTCTCCATCCAATCCGCAGTTGCGTACGGGCACGTGGGCAACTCGGCCGCCGTCTTTCCCCTGCAACGCATCGGCCACGAGGTGTGGCCGGTGTACACCGTCAACTTTTCCAACCACACCGGTTACGGTCACTGGACCGGCCCGATGATCCCGGCCTCGGATGTCGCGGACATCATCAAGGGCATGGATGAGCGCGGCGCCCTCGAGCGTGTCGACGCGGTGCTTTCCGGCTACCAGGGCGGCGACGACATCGCCGACGTGATCGTGGAGGCTGTCGCGCAGGTCAAGGCCAAGAACCCGAACGCCATCTACGCGTGCGACCCGGTGATGGGCAACGCCAAGTCCGGGTGCCACGTCTCCGACAACATCCCGCCGCTGCTGCGCGACAAGGTCGTGCCGGCCGCCGACCTGATCACCCCGAACCAGTTCGAGCTGGGCTACCTCACCGAGCGCGACGTCAACGATCTGGATTCGACGCTGGCCGCCGTGGACGCCGCCCGCGAGATGGGGCCGTCGACCGTGCTGGTCACCTCCGTCGAGCGCCCCGACGCGCCGGAGGACGTCATGGAGATGATCGCCGTGGATGACAAGGGCAAGTGGATCGTGCGCACCCCGCGCCTGCCGTTTAAGCGCAACGGCTCCGGCGACGTGACCGCCGCCCTGTTCACCGGCCACTACCTGCGCGGCGGCGACGCGGCGGACGCGCTGGCTCGCACCGCAAGCTCCGTGTACGACATGCTGCGCCTCACCCACGAGGCGGACTCGCAGGAGCTCAAGCTTGTGGAGGCGCAGGACTACTACGCCAACCCGCAGCTGCAGTTCAACGTGGAAGCGCTGTAGTGAACATCGTTTCGCTGCAGTCGGCGGTGGCGTACGGGCACGTGGGCAACTCGGCCGCCGTGTTCCCCATGCAACGCCTCGGCCACGAGGTGTGGCCGGTGCACACCGTCAACTTTTCAAACCACACGGAGTACCCCACGTGGCGCGGTCCGGTACTCGGCGCGGACAACGTGCGCGAGATCCTACGCGGCATGGAGTTCGCGTTCCCGCAGGTGGACCTGTTTGTCAGCGGGTACCTCGGCACCGCCGAGATGGCGGAGGTGGTGCGCGACGCCGTCGTGGCCATCAAGGAGGCCAACCCGCAGGCACGCTACGTGTGCGACCCGGTGATCGGTAACTCGGAGGTCGGCTCGTTTGTCAACGAGGACATCCCCGACGTGTACACGGAGACGCTCATCCCGCTTGCCGACGCCATCACGCCCAACCAGTGGGAACTCTCGCTGCTGACCGGCCGGCGCCTCGACCAGGCGGGCAGCACCTCCGAGGCTGCGTACGCCGCGTACGCCGCAGACGCGGAGTACACCGAGGCGCTCGCAGACGCCGCGCGGTCGCTGTGCAGCAACGCGCTCATCACCTCGGTGGAGACGGGGGACCCGGAGACGATTGGGATGGTCGACGTGGCGTCGACAAGCGTCCTGCGCACTGACGCCCCGCGGCTCGGCGGCAACGTTGTTGGCGCGGGCGACCTGGCGACGGCGCTGTACGCGGCGCTCATCGACGCCGCGCCGCAGCAACGCCTCGACCACCTCGCCGGGACGATGGGCGCGATGGTGCGCGCGGTGCGCGAGCGCGGGCTCGACGAGCTGCCGCTCGTTGAGCTGCAGGAGTGCATCGTCGACCCCGCACGTACCGCCTAGGCGAAGGACGAGCGCGGTGCGCCGATGCCCGGGTCGATGCGCGGCGGCTCGCCGGCGCCGGGGCGGATGTCAATGTCAAAGATTTCCGTCGGCAGGTACACCGTGGCGCATGCGTTCGGAATGTCCACCACGCCGGAGAAGCGGCCCTCGATCGGCGCCGCGCCCAGCAGCAGGTAGGCCTGCTCCGGGGACCAGCCGAACGTGGTGAGGTAATCGATGGCGTGGAGGCACGCGCGCTGGTACGCCAGCTGGGAATCCAGGTAGCGTTGCTCGCCCTCGAGTGTGACGGAGGTGCCGGAGAACGCGAGCCACTGGCTGTACTGCGGCTCGACGTTGCCCGGCATGAAGATGGCGTTTTCGGTCACGCCGTACTTGGCCATGCCGTCCTTGATCACGTCGACGTGGAAGTCGATGAAGCCGCCCATCTCGATGCCGCCGCAGAACGTGATCTCGCCGTCGCCCTGGGAGAAGTGCAGGTCGCCGACGGAGAAGTTCGCGCCGTCGACGTAGACGGGGTAGAACACGCGCGTGCCCTTGGACAGGTTCTTGATGTCCTGGTTGCCGCCGTTTTCGCGCGGCGGGGCGGTGCGGGCGCCCTCGCCGGCGACGCGGTCGAAGTCCGCGCCGGTGAGCGAGCCGAGGATGGCGTGGTCGGGCTCCGGCGGCAGCGCGAGCGGCGGGACGCGCTCCGGGTCGGTGGCGATGAGCGCGGCCTCGCGCTGGTTCCACTTGCCCAGCAGCTCGTGGGACGGGGCGGTGCCCATGAGGCCCGGGTGGATAATGCCGGTGAAGCTCACGCCCGGGATGTGGCGCGAGGTCGCGGTCTGGCCAGTGAAGTCCCACACCGCCTTGTACGCGTCGGGGAACTGGTCGGTGAGGAAGCTGCCGCCGTTCTTCTTGGCAAAGATGCCGGTGTAGCCCCAGCCCTGGCCGGCGAGCGGGCCCTCCTCCTGCGGGATCGGCCCCACGTCCAGGATGTCCACAACCAGCAGGTCGCCCGGCTTCGCGCCTTCGATGCGGAACGGGCCGGAGAGCGCGTGGACCTTGTTCAGCGGCGCGTCGCGGATGTCGTCGGCGCTGTCGTCGTTGTGGATGTCGCCGTCGAACCATTCGCGGCAGTCAACGCGGAAGGTGTCACCGGGCTGCACCGTCTGGATCGCCGGGATGTCGGGGTGCCAGCGGTTGTGGCCGACGGTCTCCTGATCCGGGAACGGCTTGGCGGAATCGAGTGGGAAAAGATTCTTCGGCATGCTGCCTCCTAAGGCTTCGGAAGTTTGGCGTGTTGCGGGTTGTGCGAGACCGGGGTGGCGCGCCGGTTGCCGGCACGCGGGACCGAGTTCACGACCGCGGGTTCGTATGCGCTCTTCTGCGTTGCCTCCACCAGCTGGGCCTTTCGCTTATCGACGCTTCCCACAGCCGGTGCACTAATCACCCTCGTCGCCTGCTCGCCGCAGTCCTTGCAGTCCGTCGTGCGCGACTCGGAGGACATGGGAAGAAGCCGCTCGGTGGTGTGGCCGGTTGGGCAACGAAATTCATAGAAAGGCATCTGCTTCACTTTCTTTTTCAGCAGTGGGTGCAATCACAAAAGCACGGCCAGTGTAACGCATACCGAGTAGGGGTACGCGGACACCGGCCGCCGATCGGGGGTGGCGCGCCCCCGACTACGGTGGCGGGCATGGCACAGCAACGCAGACACCGGAACCACCGAACCGACGCGCGGAGCTCGCGCCCCGCAAGGCGGCGCGGCACCATCGACCAGCTGGATCGGATGTGCCGCGACATCGACGGCGCCGGCTACGGCGCGTACAAGAAGCTCGCGGGCGAGTACGAGGGCGGCGAGTTCCGCCTGGTGGTGGACAAGGTGCAGTCGGACCCGTTCGCGTCGCCGTCGAAAATCCGCGTCATCGTGCCGCGCGATGCGCTCGATGTGGGCGGCGAGTTCACCGCTACGCGCGGCGACCGCATCGCCGTCGCCGACGTGCTGGCGCGCGAGGCTGCGGCACTCCTGCGCTCCGGCGGCGCGCCCGGCCGCGGAGGGGGAAGCGGCAAATCCAACACCATCAGCATCGGGGCGCTCGGCCAGGAGGTCCTTGAGCGCACCAACGTGCTGGTGGGGGAGCGCGAGGTGGAATTCCGCCTGCTCGTCGGGCTGCCCGCGCGCGGGCGGCGGGTGCTGGGCAAACAGGCGGCGCAGCTGCTCACGCAGGACGTCCCCCGGCTCGCGCTGCGGGCTGCGGCGGTGTCGCGCCAAGCCCTGGAAGACGCAGTGTGGCTGCTCCGGGACCAGGAGGCGCTCCGCGCCGAGCTGCCGGGCCGCGGGCTCGTCGCGTTCGTCGCCGACGGCGCGAACCTCCCGCGCGCATCGGGCGCGAGCGACCTGCCGCTCAGCGGCGGCGTCCCGTTCCGCAGTCCGGAGCCGCTGCGCGTCACGTTCGACCTGCCTAGCGGCCGCACCGTCACCGGGATGGGCGTCCCGGAGGGGCTCACCGTCATCGTCGGCGGCGGCTACCACGGCAAGTCCACGCTGCTGCGCGCACTTGAGCGCGGCGTGTACCCGCACACGCTCGGCGACGGCCGCGAGTTTGCCATCACCCGCGCCGACGCCGTGACGGTGCGTGCGGAGGACGGCCGCCCGGTGACGTCGCAGGACATCTCCGCGTTCATTGCCAACCTGCCCAACGGCGCCGACACCGCGCACTTTTCCACCGCCAACGCCTCCGGTTCCACGTCCCAAGCAGCCAACGTTATCGAGGCTCTCCAGGCGAGTGCGAGCACGTTGCTTATCGACGAAGACACCTCCGCCACCAACTTCATGATCAGAGACACCGTGATGGCGGAGCTCATCGCCGCCGACCGCGAACCGATCACGCCGTTCAGTGCGCGCGTCCGCGGGCTCTACGAGGCACTCGGCGTGTCGACGGTGCTGGTCGCCGGCGGCTCCGGCGCGTACCTGGGGCTCGCGGACACCGTGATCGCCCTGGACGCCTACGTGCCGAGCGACGTGACAGAACGGGCCCACGCGGTCGGGCGCGGGCACGAGCCAGCGCAGCTGCCGGTCACACCGGAGATGCTCGCGCCGGATGCGCGCACGCTGTCGGGTCCGACTTTTGTCTCCGGCGGCTCAGGCGGCTCCGGCGGCGGGCGGCGCCGCGGGCCGAAGGCGCGGGGGCAGGACACCATCAGCGTGGGCAAGAGCGACATCGACATGTCCTTCCTGCCGCAGCTGGCCGGGGCGCCGCAGACGGCGGCGATCGCCGCCGCGCTGGAGCGGCTGGATGAGTTGTGTGGCCGCGGCGGGGCACCGGTGGCGGTGGGCGTCGAGAAGCTGCTCGGCGAGCTCGAGTCCGGCGGGCTCGCGGCACTCGTGCCGGGGCGCGCGCACCCGGGGCACCTCACGGCGCCGCGGCGGTTTGAGATCCTGGCCGCGGTGAACAGGTGCCGGGGGCTTCGCACCGGGTAGGATTACGCGCCATGAGCACTTTCTTCCCCGACGAGGCCGACCTGCCAGACGACGCGCGCGCCGATGCCACCGGCGGCACGGACGCGGCGCCCCGCCCGACCGTGCCCGGCTTCACCGACACGCCGGAGGGCTTCCGCTCCGGGTTCGTCAGCTTTGTGGGCCGGCCCAACACCGGCAAGTCCACGCTGACCAACGCGCTCGTGGGCGAGAAGGTGGCCATCATGGCGGACCAGCCGGAGACGACGCGCCGGCCGATCCGCGGCATCGTGAACCGGGAGGACGCGCAGGTCATCATCGTGGACACGCCCGGCATGCACCGCCCGCGGACGCTGCTCGGCGAGCGGCTCAACGACGTGGTCAAGGACACCTTCGCAGACGTCGACGTCATCGGGTTCACGGTGCCCGCGGACGAGAAGATCGGCCCCGGCGACCGTTTCATCCTGGACCAGATCCGCCGCATCAAGCCGAACACGCCGATCGTTGGCATCGTGACCAAGCTGGACAAAGCCTCGCGCGATATGGTCGGCGAGCGCCTGCTCGCGCTGCACGAGCTGCTTGGCGGCGACTGCGAGGTGGTGCCGGTCTCCGCCACGGACGGCGTGCAGACGGACGTGCTGATGGACATCCTGGTTGGCCAGCTGCCGGAGGGGCCGCGCTTCTACCCGGTCGGCGACGTCACCGACGAGGACCTCGAGGCGCGCATCGCCGAGCTGATCCGCGAGGAGGCGCTGCAGGGGCTTCGCGACGAACTGCCGCACTCCGTGGCCGTCCAGATCGATGAGATGGTGCCGGACCCGGAGAACCCGAACCGCACCATGATCTACGCCGTGATCTACCTCGAGCGCCCCGGTCAGCGCCGGATCCTGGAGGGGCCGAACGGCCGCCGCCTGTCCGGGATCACCCACCGCTCACGCCAGCAGATCATGGACCTGGTAGGCCACAACGTGTACCTTGACCTGCGCCTGAAGGTGCTGAAGAACTGGCAGCAGGACCCGAAGGCGCTGGGCCGCCTTGGCTTCTAAGGCGACTCGGCCTACTCGGTCTTCGAGGCCTTCGCGCCCGGGCCGCCCGTCCTGGCGCGACCGCGCGTTCGTCGTCCGCACTTACGACTTCGGCGAGGCCGACCGCGTCGTCGTCCTGCTCACGCGCTCCCACGGCTTGGTCCGCGGCGTGGCCAAGGGCGTGCGCAAGGCGCGCTCCCGGTTCGGCTCCCGCCTGCAGCCCTTCGTCGACTTGGACGTACAGATCTACCCGGGCAAGGGATTGTCTACAATCACCGCCGCCGATACCGTGGCCTACCACGGCGCGCGCATCATCGAGGACTTCGAGCGGTACGCCGCGGCGTGCGCGATCCTGGAGGCGGCGGACAAACTCGCGTACGAGGAGGCGGACCCCGAGCTGTTCGACCTGGTCAAGGACGGCATCCGCCAGCTACAGACGACGGAGGCGCCGACGCAGGTCCTCGACGCGTTCATCCTGCGCGCCACCGACCACGCCGGCTGGGGGCTGTCGCTGTACAACTGCGCGAACTGCGAGAAGCCTGGCCCGCACCGGGCGTTCAACGCCGCCGTCGGCGGGGCGGTGTGCACGAACTGCCGCCCGCCGGGGTCAATGACTGTGGCGGAGGAAACCCTGCACGCGATGTGGCTGCTCGCGCGGGGCTATGAGTACACGCCAGACTCGGCGACAGCGGAGTCGACGGTGGAGGCGCAGGTGCACCGCGCGGCGACCGCGCACCTGCAGTACCACCTGGAGTCCGGGTTGAAGAGTTTGCGAATGATGGAACAGGCATAATAAGGGCATGACTTTGCGCCAGATCGATCCGGAATTCATCCCCCGCCACATCGCACTCGTGATGGACGGCAACGGCCGTTGGGCGCAGCAGCGCGGCATGAAGCGCACCGAGGGGCACAAGCGCGGCGAGGCAGTGCTCATGGACTGCGTCGATGCCTGCATCGAGATGGGCACGGTCGAGTGGCTGTCGGCCTACGCGTTTTCCACGGAAAACTGGCGCCGCGCGGCGTCCGAGGTCCGCTTCATCCTCGGCTTTTCCCGCGACGTGCTGCACCGCCAGCGCGACGAGCTGAACGAGAAAAACGTTCGCATCGTCTGGGCCGGCCGGCGCCCGCGCCTGTGGCGCTCGGTGCTGCGCGAGCTCGAAGCCGCCGAGGAGCTCACCCAGGACAACACCGGACTTACGCTCGCGATGTGCATCAATTACGGCGGCAGGGCAGAGATTATCGACGGCGCACGCCAGCTCGCCACCGACGCCCGCGACGGCAAGATCCGCCCGCAGGACATCAACGAGCAGACGTTTTCCAAGTACCTCTACCGGCCCGACATGCCGGACGTGGACTTGTTCCTGCGCCCCAGCGGCGAGCAGCGCACCTCGAACTTCCTGCTCTGGCAGTCGGCCTACGCGGAGATGGTCTACCAGGACAAGCTGTTCCCGGACTTTACCAAGGACGACCTGTTCGACGCGGTCTACGAGTACGCCAAGCGCGACCGGCGCTTCGGCGGCGCGGTGGATAAGTTCGCGGAGAAGTAAGGTTACGCGTTGGCGTCGAGAAGCTTCCTGCACTCGGCGCAGATGCCGTAGATCTCGGCGTCGTGGGCGACCAGCCGGTAGCCATACGAGTTCGCGGTTTCGCGCGCCCAGGCCTCGATGGGCCCGCCGTCGATCTCCTCGCTGCGGCCGCACTTCGTGCACACGAGGTGATGGTGGTGGTGCTCGGTGATGCAGTGGCGGTAGAGCGTCTCGCCGTCGGCGTTCTGGAGCACGTCGACGGCGTCGATCTCCGCGAGCGACTGCAGCGTGCGATACACCGTGGTCAGGCCGACCTTCTCTCCACGCGCATCCAGCTCGGCGTGGATTTCTTTGGCGGTGGCGAACTTATCGACGTCGCGTAGCGTCTCCACCACCGCCGTGCGCTGGCGCGTCATGCGCGCTCCGAGTTTGGGGATGGGCTCCTTCGGCGTCCTCTGGTGCTGCTGTGCCATACCTATCTACGGTAGCGCGGCTACTCCACCGGCTGCCGCGGGGTCTGCGGAACGATCCCGGGGTCCGCGGTGGGAGCCACGGTGGGGGACATCGTTGGTGGGGCCATGATCGCCGCGCCCATGCCGGCGCCCGCGCCGGGGGAGGTCGGCGCATCGCCGTGTTCGCGCGCGCTGCGCTTCGCGGCCAGATCGTCGCGCTCGGCGTCCGCTTCCTCCGCCACCTTGGTCACCCGGGTGGCGGCCCGGGAGAGCGCGAAGATGACATCTCCGGCCTCCGGCACCACAAGGCTGTAGATCACCTCGCGGCCGGAGCGCGAGGAGGTGACCAGCCCGGCGGACTTGAGCACGCGGAGGTGCTGCGAAATTAGCGGCTGCGACTTTTTCAGGTTGGCCACCAGCTCGTGGACCACGTGATCGCCGTTGTACAGCATAAGCAAAATCTGCAGCCGCAGCTCGGAGTTCAGCGCGCTGATGAGCTCCGCGGTTGCGTCGAGGTTTGCTGGGGCGCTTCGTTTACGTCGTGCCAAGGCGCCGCCCCTTTCTAATTGCTGTGGGCGTTCTCAGAATTCTCAGTTTAGGAAATTTACGAGGCTTTTGCCAGTTTCTTGCCCAAGGGCTTGAGCGGGCGTGGGGCATTCGCGCGGTGCGCGCCCCATGCGCATACGCCGAGCGTGCGCTAGGCTACACTAGCACCGTTACCCGAAACCGGATTACAGGAGGCTATCCGTGCCCGCCAGCAAGATCGATACCGTTGTCAACCTCTGCAAACGCCGTGGACTCGTGTTCCCCGCGGGCGAGATTTACGGCGGTACGCGCTCGGCATGGGACTACGGCCCGCTGGGCGTAGAGCTGAAGGAAAACATTAAGCGCCAGTGGTGGCGCCACATGGTGCAGTCCCGCGACGACGTCGTGGGCGTGGACACGTCCGTGATCCAGCCGCGCCAGGTGTGGGTGTCTTCCGGCCACGTCGAGGTCTTCACGGACCCGCTGGTGGAGTCCCGCCATACCGGCAAGCGCTATCGCGCCGATCACCTCATCGAGGCGTACGAGGAGAAGCACGGCCACGAGCCGGAGAACGGCCTGGCAGACATCAACGACCCGGAGACCGGCCAGCCCGGCGACTGGACCGAGCCGAAGGCGTTCTCCGGTCTGCTCAAAACCTTCCTGGGCCCGGTGGATGATGAGCAGGGCCTGCACTACCTGCGCCCCGAGACCGCCCAGGGCATCTTCGTCAACTTCAAGAACGTGATGACCTCGTCGCGTATGAAGCCGCCGTTCGGCATCGCCAACATTGGCAAGTCGTTCCGCAACGAGATCACCCCGGGCAATTTCATCTTCCGCACCCGCGAGTTCGAGCAGATGGAGATGGAGTTCTTTGTCAAGCCGGGAGAGGATGAAGAGTGGCACCAGTACTGGATTGATGACCGCTACAACTGGTACGTCGACCTGGGCATCAAGGAGGAGAACCTCCGCCTGTACGAGCACCCGAAGGAGAAGCTGTCGCACTACTCCAAGCGCACCGTGGACGTGGAGTACGCCTTCGGCTTCAAGGGCTCCAAGTGGGGCGAGCTGGAGGGCGTGGCCAACCGCACGGACTACGACCTCTCGGTGCACGCGAAGGGCTCCGGCGAGGACCTGTCCTACTACGACCAGGCCAACGAGGAACGCTGGATCCCCTACGTCATCGAGCCGGCCGCCGGCCTGGGCCGTTCCATGATGGCCTTCCTGGTGGACGCGTACGACGAGGAAGAGGCGCCCAACGCCAAGGGCGGTACCGACAAGCGCGTCGTCCTGCGCCTGGACCGCCGCCTGGCCCCGGTGAAGGTGGCAGTGCTGCCGCTGTCCAAGAAGGAGGAGCTGTCCGTCCCCGCCCGCGAGCTGTCGAACACGCTGCGCAAGCACTGGAATGTCGACTTTGACACCTCCGGCGCGATCGGCCGCCGCTACCGCCGCCAGGACGAGATCGGTACGCCGTTCTGCGTCACCTACGACTTCGACACCCTCGAGGACAACGCGGTCACTGTCCGCGAGCGCGACACGATGGAGCAGGAGCGCGTGAAGATTGACGAGCTCGAGGCCTACCTCGCCGCCCGCCTGATCGGGGCATAAGCGCGATGCACTACGTCAGCTGGGACCGCTCGGATCGGGACAACCTGAAGTTGCTCGCCGAGGCAGGCCCCGAAGTGCTCGGCGAGTTCACGCACGACCGCGCCGTCGTGGCGGGGCAGCAGTGGGAACTGCTCGCGTCGCCGGAGTCGGGTGCGGTGGCGTCGCGAGGCGGCAGCGAGTTCGTGCGCGCGCACGATTCGCTGAAGCGCGCGAAGCAGATCCGCGTCGACGTGGAGGGCCGCACCTACCAGATGGTCGCGGAGACCTCGAAGAACTGGATCGTCGACGATGCCTCCGGCACGAAGGTCGCCCAGTTCACCTCCGATCACAACGGCGTGCGCAAGGCCATCCTGGAGTTCGAGGGCGAGACCGAGCTTTCGCTTCTCGACGTCGCCGCGCTCGCCTGGGTATCCCGCGAAATCTTGGAGGCGCGCAAGATCGTCTCCTCCAACGTGCTGATCGCAACGCTCCTGCTCTTCTCGCTTGTTGCCGTGCTAGTGTTCGTGCTGTGATTTGGCGCGACAACCTGCTGATCCGCGAGGACGATGAGCCACCCGCCGGGGGCGGCGCGCGCCTCGCTGCGGTGGAGGACGGCACGCTGCGCTTCGGCGCCACGACCCTCCGCTTCACCAGCGAAAACCCGGCTGACCTGCGCGCTGAGGGCGCGCACGGCGAGCAGTTCGCGTTCCGCAAAACGTCGCTCACCGTCGCACGCTACGCCGCGGACTGCAACGGCGCCGCATACGAGCTCAACCGGACAGGGCTGCGCCCGCGCCGCGAGATCGTTGACGCCCAGGGGAACATCGTCGCGCTGACCGTCGCGCGCGCGAACGGCGATCTCGCGGTCACCGTCCCGCGGGAGATCACCGTAGACCTCGTGTTCATGACGTGGTGCTTGACGCTTATCGACGCCCCCGTGCGTCGCACCCGCTACTAATCCGCCCTTATTCTGCGTCGTGCGGCGAGCCGACGTAGACGCTCTCGCCCCGGCGTAACGCCGACACGAGCTGCTCCAGTGTTTCGCGCGCCGCAGCCGAGCTGGAGCAGCGGCGGAGTGCGTCGAGCTCGTTGAGGTCTTCGGGGGTGAGTTGCTTGGTGATAAGCGCCCTCATCGTGAAAACCTCCCGCTTCCGCTCGTGGTGGCTGGCTGATGTTTGCCAACCAAAGCTTATGTGGATCTAATGTATCGCAGCTGTGATTCAGACACTACGGAACCCCGGCCGTTCTAGCAACGGGACACCTGTCTGTGCTGCTAGAACGTGCCGCCGCGACTAATGTTGCCGCCTCCGCCACCGCCGGAGAAGCCGCCGCCACCGCCACCGCCGCCAAAGCCGCCGCTGAGAATCGCGCCCCACATGGCTGCGCGCGCGATGTCGCCGGCGGTCTGGCGGTTCTGCTGGGAGCGGTAGTGGTCCACGTCGTCCTTGGCCGCCTGGTAGGCGCGGCGCGCGGTGTCCGTGGCGGCGCGGGCGAAGTCGATCGCGCCGCGGGTGTCGCTGGTCCGCCGCTGGTGTGCCTCGGCGTACTGGCGCTGGGACTCGGCGAGCAGGGAGCGTGGGTGCGAGCCGATGATGCGGCCGCGGGAGCGGATGAGGTCTTCGGCCGACTGGATCTGGGTCGTGGCCACCTGCATTTGCTGGGTAAACAGCTGGAGGGCGCGGGATTGGTCGTTGGCCACGCCCTTGGCGCGGTCCAGCTCGGCGTCGATGCGCCCGTCCAGGTCCGTCAGCTCGGTATAGAGGGCGAGCGGATCGGTCTCAGCGCGGTCGCCCATCTGTGACAGGGCCTCGCGGGCCTGCGCGGCGATGGCGTCCAGGGATGCGACGTCGATACGCGCGCCCTGCTGCGTGGAGCCCTTAACCTGGTCGATTTCGCGCAGCTCGCCCTCGATCTCCTTGATCAGCGCGGGCAGGTTGTGCTGCGCCTTGGCCAGGTTGTCCTCGGCGTGCTCGATGGCAGCGAGGTTGGTGTCGGCGACCTTGACGGCTTGGGTGGCGGTGGCGAGGACGTCGATAAGCGCGCCCTGCTGGCCCGCGGGCTTCGCGGCGAGCGCGCTGGCCTCGCTCAGCTGTTTCTCGGCTTCCGCGAGTGAGGACTCGGCGACGTCGACGTTTTCATCGATCGAGTGCAGCATCCCCTCGTTGTGGCGGCTGCGCAGCTCCTCCAGCGTCGCCTTCGCCGGCTCGATGCGCGCGCGGATGTCAATGGTGCGGGCGCGGAGCGTGTTCACCTCTTCGTCAGCGCGCATGAGCGTGCCGCGCATGGCGTTGAACTCATCCGTCTTCGCCTTGAGCGCCTCCTCGGCCTTGCCGCAGCTGGAGATGATGTCAATGAGCATGGCGCGCTTTTCCGGCTCGGTCTCCGGGATGGCGTCGTAGAGCTTCTGGTGGGTGTGAAACGCGCGCTGCAGCGTGGAGGTCGCCTGGTTCATCGCCGAGGTGAACGGGCGCACGCGCTCGGCGCCGAACTCCGCGGACGCCACCTGCAGCTCCTCCTTGCCCTGCGTGATCGACTCGTCGGCGGCGACGAGGGCGTCGCGCGCCACCTGCTCGAGCGTCGGCGTGGGCAGGCGGCCGAGCGAATCGGTGTCGCCGGGCGTGAGCGCCTTGGCGGACTCGAGTTGCTTCGCGTTCTGCTTCTTGGTGTTGCGGCGCGACGCTACGTAGGCGCCGCCGCCGGCGAGCGCGAGCACGCCGACGCCGCCCGCGGCCCAGCCGGCGCCCGAGCCGCCATCGGAACCGCCGCTCCCGGAACCGCCCTTGCCGCTGATTGCGGCCTCAGCCGCAGCGGTGCCGACGCCCGCCCAGTCCTTGGCCGACAGCTTCTCATAGGCAGCAGCGTCCATCGCGTCGATGTCCTTCTGCGTCCAGTCGTTGCCGCCGAAGACGCCGTAGGCGCGCTCGTCCGGCGCGACGACCAGCACGGCGGTGTTCGCGCCGTTCGCGGCGACGGCCTGCTCCGCCCACTGCGGGCCGGTCAGGGTGCCCAGCGAGCTCGCGTACACCACGCGCAGCGAGAGGTGCTTCTCCTGGCTCACCTTCGTCACGGCGTCCTTGACGCTGGCCAGCTCTGCCTCGGAGAGCACGCCCGCCTCGTCCGTGACGGGCTGCGCGAGCTTGCCCGGCGCCGTCGCGGTATCCACGGCCTGCGCGAGGACGGCCGGTGCGTCGGGGGTTGGCGGGGTGGCGTGGGCGGCGGTCATGGGGGCGTCGATAAGCAATGCCCCGGCGATGAGCGGCGCGGTTGCCACGATGCGTAGATAGCGCGAATTCATGCCAACTAGGGTAGTCGCAACCGGGGAACGCGCGCTGCAGCCTTTACGCTTGGGGCGTGTACACCTATACAACTGAGGATTTCGCCCGCCGCGCGGCGGAGGCCCCGAAGCAGGCGCAGATCGCGCCGGAGCAGGACACGCGCGACGCCTTCGCGCGCGACCGGGCCCGCGTGCTGCACTCCGCCGCGCTGCGCCGGCTCGCGGATAAGACGCAGGTGGTCGGCCCCCGCGACGGCGACACCCCGCGCACGCGCCTGACGCACTCGCTGGAGGTCGCGCAGATCGCGCGCGGGATCGGCAGCCGCCTCGGCCTGCACCCCGACCTGTGCGAAATGGCCGGCCTGACCCACGACATCGGCCACCCGCCCTACGGCCACAACGGGGAAAACGCGCTCAACGCCGTCGCGCCCTGCGGCTTCGAGGGCAACGCGCAGACCCTGCGCATCCTCGCGCGCCTCGAGCCCAAAGTGCTTATCGACACCACCTCATACGGACTCAACCTCACCCGGGCCTCCCTCGACGCCGCCGTGAAGTACCCGCGCACCCGCACCAACGCGGACGGCTCCCTCAACCGCAAGTACTCGGCCTACGACGAGGACGCGGACGTGCTCGCCTGGGCGCGCGCCGGCCACACTGACGACCGACCGCCCATGGAAGCCCAGGTCATGGACTTCTCCGACGACATCGCCTACTCCGTGCACGACGTGGAGGACGGCATCGTCTCCGGCCGCGTCTCGCTGCAGGTCCTGTGGGACTTCGTGGAGCTTGCTGCGCTGGCGCAGAAGGGCGCGGACGCCTTCGGCGGCACGGCGGACCAGCTCATTGACGCCGCCGATCGCCTCCGCTCCCTGCCCGCCATCGCCGCGGCCGCGGACTTCGACTTCACGCTGCGGTCTTGGACGGGGCTGAAGTCCCTGACCTCGCAGCTGGTGGGGCGCTACGTCGGCGCGGTCACCGAGGCCACGCTTGCGAGCCCAGCGAACCAGGAGCTCGCCACCGGGCTCGGCCGGGCGCACGGCGTCCTCGTCGTCCCGCCCGACGCGGAGGCCGAGGTCCGCCTGCTCAAGACGGTCGCCGTCCTCTACGTGATGGACCTGCCCGCCCACATCGCGCGCCAGGACCGGCAGCGCGAGCGCATCTTCCGCGTCCACGAGTACCTGCGCGCCGGCGCGCCCGGCACGCTGGACACCGTGTTCCGCGCCTGGTTCGAGGCCGCGGACACGGACCTGGAGCGCGAGCGGGTGATCGTGGACCAGATCGCGTCGATGACGGAGTCGCGGCTGGAGCGCGTGGCGGACAAGGCGGCCGCCTTCGACGGGTTCCTGTAGCTCCGCCTAGAGCCGCTCCGCGATCTGCCCGAGCGCCTCGCGCGTGCCGATTTCGCCCGGGAGCCACGGCAGCTCCACCACCGGCACCGGTAAGTCCAAGAGCGCGAGCGCCTGCGCTTCCACGTCCCGTCGCCCCTCCAGAAACGCCCCTGTCTCATCCGGCGTGCGCCGGTTCACAATCGCGCTTCCCACGTGCACCCCGTTCGCGGTGAGCTCCTCGTAGAACTCCATCGACTCCATCACGGGAAGGCGCTCAGCAGTGAGCACGATGTGGAAGACGCACTCGGCGGGATCGGTGAGCCCGGCGCGCAGGCGCTCGAACTTGCGGCGACGGGCGAGCAGCGTGGCGCGGATCTGCTGGTTGCGGCGGTCGACGGGCGAGCCGCCGTTGCTCGAGCCGCCCATGCCGCGGACGAGGTCGCTGAACTTGTCCGACTTGTCGCGCCGCTCGAGCAGCCCGTCGGTGTATGCGGCCATGAGCTCCGGCAGCGCCACGAGGCGGGAGGTGTGGCCGGAGGGCGCGGTGTCGAAGATGAGGTGGTCGTACTCGGACCCCGCAACCAGGTCGGCGATGCGCTCGAGCAGCGCCGCCTCGTGCATGCCGGGGGAGTGGCGCGACATCTCCAGGTGCCGGTCCACTTCGCGGTGGAGGCGCTCCGGCATCATCGCGCGCATGGAGTCGCCGACGGCGCGCAGGTGCTGCTGCGTGATGGCGGCCGGGTCGAGCTCGATGGCGTCGAGGCGTGGCTCGAGGGTGACGGGGGCGTCGTGAAGCGCTGCGCCCCAGATGTGGCCGAGGTTGTGGGCGGGGTCGGTGGAGACGAGCAAGACGCGACGACCGCGCGCGGCGAGGCGCACGGCGGTGGCGGCGGAGATGGTGGTTTTGCCCACGCCACCTTTGCCGCCGAAGAACATGACTGGTGCGTCTAGCAGCATGAGATCCCGTCGAGTGGTGAGCGTTCCATGCCCATGCGGGTGTGCCAGGCGTGGAAGTCGTCGTACAGCAGCGGCAGCAGCTCGAGCGTGTAGTAGCTGGCCGGGTTGGGGATGCCGAGCGTTTCCGACGCCACGAGCAGCGTAAACAGGTCGTCCTCCTCGCGGGCGGCGCGGGCGAACTCGCGGCGGTACGGCGCCTGGTAGAACTCGCTGAGGCCCGCCCCGAGGCGCTTAAGCAGTTGCATACTCGTCGTCCCAGGTCATCGCGGGCTCGCGGCGCGCCTTGCTAATCGACGCCACCGCCTCAACCACCACCCACACGGCCGCAACAATGATGATGACGTCGATGCCCAGCAGCAGCCAGTTGCCGGCCTCGAAGAGCGTGCGCAGCTGCAGCACGGCGGCCCAGAGCGACATGAGGGTGACAAACACCAGCGGGATGAGCAGCGGCAGGGTGGGGCGGCGCAGCTTGGTCAGGATGACCACCAGGACGGACAGGGTGAGGCCGGCCATGAGCTGGTTGGTGGTGCCGAACAGCGGCCAGATGATCATGCCGCCGGAGCCGTCCATGCCGGTGGAGAACGTCAGGCCGAGTGCGGCGCCGACGGCGATGATGGTGGCGACCAGGCCGGAGAGCTTCACGCCCATGATCTCGGCGATCTCGCCGACGACCATGCGCTGTAGTCGCACGCCGGAGTCCATGGTGGTGGCGGCGAACAGGACGGCCATGGTGGCCAGGATGGTGGCGGACAGGGAGGTCGGGATGCCGAGGCCCTCGTTCATGAGCGCGCCGCCGCCCTCGACGAAGGCGTTGACGCCGCCGGCGTTCCACTCGTTGTACACGCTTTCCCAGTCGGCGAGCGTCTTGTATCCGGCGGTGGTGGCGACGATGGTGCCCAGGGAGAGTAGGCCCTCGCCGACGGCGCCGAAGTAGCCGACGAAGCGCGCGTCCGTCTCCTTGTCCAGCTGCTTGGCCGACGTACCCGAGGCGACGATGCCGTGGAAGCCGGAGACGGCGCCGCACGCGATGGTGACGAACAGGAGCGGGAAGATGCTCGGGGTGCCTTCGGGGACGGCGTCATTGAGCGTCGGCGCGACGATCTCCGGGCGGACGATGAAGAACGAGCCGTACAGGATGATGAGGCCGACGAACAGCTGCAGGCCGTTGATGTAGTCGCGCGGCTGCAGCAGCACCCACACCGGCAGCAGCGAGGCGATGAAGGCGTAGATAAACAGCAGGATGATCCACACGCCGCGATCCGGGATGCCCATGACCGTTTCCGGCAGGGCGACGGGGAAGCGGTCGCCGAGCACGATGAGCGCGTAGAGCGCGGCCACGCCGACCAGCGAGACCAGCGGCAGGTTCCACTTGAGGCGGTAAATTGCCTGGCCGATCAGGACGGCGACGATAATCGCGCCCCAGGTGGGGATGACCGCCGACGGCGTGGCGATGAGCAGGTTCGAAATCACCACGGCGAACGCGGTGTTCACCATGAGCAGCAGCAGGAAAATGACCACGAGGAAGAGGTTGCGCCCGCGCGCACCGATGTAGCGCCCGGACAGCGTGCCAATCGACTGGCCCTTGTGCCTTTGCGACGCCCACAGCGCCCCCAAGTCGTGCATCCCCGCAAAGAACACGGTGCCGAGTGTGACCCACAGAAACGCCGGTAGCCAGCCCCAGATCACGGCGACGGCCGGTCCGATGATCGGCGCCGCGCCCGCCACGGAGGTGAAGTGGTGGCCCCACAGGACGTACTTGTTCGTGGGCACGTAGTCCACGCCGTCCTCCATGGTGTGCGCCGGCGTGCGGAACGTGTCCGATAGCTTGAACACGCTGCGGCCGAGGAACCTGGAATACAGCAGGTAACCGGCCACCATCATGGCGAGTCCGATGATGACAAGGAGTAACGAGTTCATACGCCAGCTTTCTTTCCGTGGTTCGTGTCACAACTGTGAGAAGTATGCCACACATCACACGGCGTGGTGCAAAGTGGAGGGGGCGTTGCTTATCGACGCTCCCCCGCCCCCTTACGGCACAAGAACTGTGTGAAATAGTGTTGACTGTGTGTCGTTGAAATTGTCGTCGACAGCAATGTGGAGGGTACGGCGGCCGTCATCCAGCATTGGCCCCCATGAAAGTGCCTCGACGTTGTCGGGCTGCGGTGGGTTGTCGGCGAAGTCGTACACCAATTCTTTAGTTGCGAGCTGCTCAGTCCCGTCGAGCGTGTCCTTGCCGAGAACATCGTCCGCGCCGCTGAGTGTGAGTCGGTAAATCTCTCCGCGGACTTCGCCGCTTTTTCCCAGCTCAGGGTAGAACCCGCGCTCAAGGACATAGAGCGACCCGTCTTCTGCCTCGAGCACGGATGTGATTCCGCGACCGGGGTTCGCGCGTACCGCGTACTCGTGAGTGGCGTTTCCGTTGGCCAGGTTATATTCGGTGATGCGATTGACTGAGCTGTGCTTCGGATCGTTGCTGGTCCCGTCTTGCGCGAGCGCATTCTCATTGATTGTCAGCGCGGTTGTACCACCATCCGCCAATGTCATTGCTTCCGGTCCGTTGTTGTGGTGGATGCCCTTCGTGTCGTGTCCATCGGGGAAGTGGTATGCGGGTGGATTGATTCGGCGGACTTCGCGACCAGCAGCGGTCGACTCAATCAGTTGCGGTGGAGCGACCTGTCCCTCGCGCGCGTCTCCCTCGGTGGTCCACAACAAGTTGCCATTGGGCAGCTGGCGAATCTCTTCCGCGTCGATGAATTCGGTGTAGTCGGAGCCGTCAGGAAGCGTGAGGCGCACCTCACCTTCATGCGCGAACCTGCGATGATCCTGAGTAGTGAAGATGTATGCGCGGATAGGGCCGTGTTCATGCTTGTCATCGGAAATTGCGATGTATCGCCCATCCTCGAGCTGATCCATGCCGCTGAGCCCGCCGATCGCGGGGTCATGCTCAGTCGCACTGAAGTCAAAACGACTGACGTACTCTGCACTTGGGAGATCGCTGGATGACACTCCCTCTTCGTTCTTCTCTGCCCCTGCGGCCAGAAGCACCTGAATGGCTACAGTGAGCGCGCCGCCTATGAGCACGCCGATACCGGCAACGGCGGCGACAGCCGCCGTAACCGGCACCGTTACATCGCCTACGTGAAGCGAAGTGCCGTTCTGGCCGACCGTGACCGGAACCGCAGCACTCGGGTTTGCAGTGGCTGTGACTGGCGAGAGCGCGATCGAGGCTGAGACCCCTAACGCGATGACGGTACGACTACGCATGCGTGACTCCTTTGAGAGATACAAATGTAATATCTCACACCTTAAAACCGTCCCTGGAATATGCAACTTGGCCACAGCCACCGTTACGCTCCTACCGCAACTCCCGATACAACAAGTAGACGGCTCACAGAAAGGACACGCACCATGCGCACTTCATACCTCCCCGCCTCCTCCGCCGCGGCCCTCGCCGCCGCAGCCCTTCTCGCCCCGCACGCCACGGCCGCGGAGCTCGCGCCCAAGGGCGAGGCGTCCTGCACGCTCACGATGACCGCCGCCGAGCGCGCCTACGCCGACTCCTTCAAGAGCGAGGAAAAGGACCTGGGCGGCAAGCGGATCGCCGGCACGTGGGTCCGCGCCATCGAGGACGTCTACCCCGAGGCTAGCGCCTACAACGACATCGACCTCCTGCAGAAGGTCATGCCCCGCAGCCTGGCGGAGCACTACCTGGAGGTGCGCGGGTCCGAGTCCGCCGCCGACGTCCCGTTCGGCCCGACCGCCGAGGCGGTCGCGGGCCTGGGCGCCGTCAACGTCGCCGATACCACGGCCACCACCACTGCGGGGGACCGCGAAAACGGGCGCTCGCTGACGCAGCAGCTGCAGGCCGCGTTCCCCGGGCTGGCCAAGGACAAGGCGGATTCGCTGGCGTACGTGCTGCAAAACGACGCCACCGGCAAGTACTTCAACGACCGCCTGGCCTACCACCAGGCGCTCGAGCAGGCGGAGCTGCGCTGCCACAACCTGCTTGCCGGTAGCGCGAAGCTGGCTAACGTCGACCTGCCCACCGCGGATCCCGTGCAGAGCGCGCCCGCGCCGGGCAGCTCGCAGCCGCACCGGGGCGAGGCGTCGTCGGCAGGCGCGACCGCAGGCGTGGTGGTGTTCTCCCTGCTCGCGGCGCTCGGTGTGTCGCTCGCGGTGCTCGCTACGGTCGGCCCGCAGTTCGGGCTCGCGCTGCCGGAGTTCCCGGACCTTTCGGACCTCGCGAATATCCAGGTCTAGTTAGCGCACCAGCTCGACGCGGTTGTCGCGGAAGACGGCGGCGACCTTGCGCGTCTCATCCGCCGGCAGGTGCCAGTCGCAGGCGACCACGCGCGCCGGGCGGGCCTCGCGCAGCAGGTCGGCGAGGCCGTCGAGATTGCGCGGCGCCGGGCGCTCGGGCCCGAACACCGCGACGGAGATCGCCCCGGCGACGTCCGCGACCGTGTGCACCGGCGCGGTGAGCAGCACCGGGTTCCGGTTCCGTCCGTGTCCTGTCCTATACATCTTGAACCTCGCAGAAGCTCTCGTAGTGGTCGGCGGTGTAGTACCACACCTCGGGGGTCTCGTCGCCGGCGCCGCCGTCGTTGTCGCGGCTTCCGGTGATGATGCGCCGCGCGCCGCGGTGCGACACGCCCGGCGTGTCCACGGTGAACTCGCGGTAGAAGTTCAAGTCCTCGTCGGGGAGTACGCCCTCGTAGTTGCCAAAGCGGGCGTTGTCGTTGTCGGGGTAGGGGAACGGCCCACCACGCTGCACGAGCGAGATCGTCTCGCGGGCCTCTTGCGGGAGGTTTTCGCAGGTTGGGATGGTGGGGGACGCGGGGGCGTCGATAAGCGAGCATGCGCTGAGCACGCCCGCGAGTGCGACGACAAGCTTTTTCACGCCACGCATTGTTGCACACTACGATTGGGCGCATGGCAAGGGGCAGGATTCCGGAAAGCGACATTGAGGCGATCCGCGAGCGCGCGGCGATCGAGGACATCGTCGGCGAGTACGTCCAGCTCAAACCGGCGGGCCACGACTCGCTGAAGGGCCTCAGCCCGTTCAAGGACGAGAAGACGCCGAGCTTCCACGTCCGCCCCGCGCGCGGCTACTACCACTGCTTTTCCACCGGCAAGGGCGGCGACGTCTTCAACTTCCTCATGGAGCTGGAGCAGCTCACGTTCCCCGAGGCCGTCGAGGCGGTCGCGGACACAATCGGATACCACATCAACTACCAGGGCGGATCCACGGGCGCGCGCGACGTCAAGCCCGGCACCCGCCAGCGCCTCCTGGCCGCGAACAAGGCGGCGCACGAGTTCTACCGCGAGCGCCTCGAGCAGCCGGAGGCGCAGCCGGGCCGCGAGTTCCTGCTGGACCGCGGCTTCGACCGCGACCTCATCCACCGCTTCGAGTGCGGCTACGCGCCCGACGGCTGGGACACCCTGACCAAGCACCTGCTCCGCCGCGGCTTCGAGGTGCAGGAGCTTATCGACGCCGGCATTTCCTCCATGGGCCGCCGCGGACCCATCGACAAGTTCCGCCGCCGCCTCATCTGGCCGATCAAGGACGCCGCCGGCAACACCATCGGCTTCGGCGCCCGCAAGCTCTTCGACGACGACCCGATGGGCAAGTACATGAACACGCAGGACACGCTCCTGTACCACAAGTCGAAGGTGCTGTTCGGCCTGGACCTGGCCAAGCGCGACATCTCGGAGCGGCACCAGACCGTGATCGTGGAGGGCTACACGGACGTCATGGCCATGCACGCGGCGGGCGTGACCACCGCCGTGGCGGCGTGCGGCACGGCGTTCGGCGCGGACCACCTCTCCGCGATCCGCCGCCACATGCTGGACGACAGCTACTTCCGCGGCGAGCTCATCTACACCTTCGACGGCGACGAGGCCGGCCAGAAGGCGGCTATGCGCGCCTTCGAGGGCAACCAGCAGTTCACGGGGCAGTCCTTCGTCTCCGTTGCGCCGGACGGGATGGACCCGTGCGACCTGCGCCTGGCCCGCGGCGACGTGGCGCTGCGCGACCTGGTGGCCAAGCGCGTGCCCATGTTCGAGTTCGTCATCGAATCCCTGCTCGCCGACTACTCGCTCGACTCCGCCGAGGGCCGCGTGCAGGCGCTGCGCCGCACCGTCCCCGTCGTTGCCTCCATCAAGGACACCGTCCTGCAGCAGGAGTACGCGCGCCGCCTCGCGGGCTGGGTCGGTTGGCCCAACCCGGACGAGGTGCTCGACCAGGTGCGGAGTGCTTCTCGACCTGTCTCTTATACCACTCTGATCGCTCTCGTTGCTCACCGAGTCCTTCTAAACAAAAAAAAACACCATACTCAGACACAAACAGAGTCTGAGACATACAAGTGTAACTACACGATATAACACATGGAACACGAGA